>ONKX01000054.1 GCA_900318555.1 uncultured Prevotellaceae bacterium
GGCATCGACCCACAGCGGTATCTCTGCAGGTGTGATCAAGGCGGCTTGGGATGCCGCAGGTGAGGTGATTCGTACGTGGGCCACTGAGGGTCACTCGGTCCCCCTGCCCGGACTGGGCACCATGCGCTTCGGCGTCCGCTCGAAGGCGGTGGCTGAGCTGCGGCTTTTCTTATTGATATGTATATGTCATTTGCATTGAGATATAGCCATTAGGCCATTTCTTCCGGTCTACATAGAAGCGGGCATTGCCTTTGGTGAGCAGGAAGAGGCCTGGTCTCACTTCGCTAAACTCAAAGTGCATCTTGTTCTGCCCCTCCGTATAGTCTAACATCTTGATCTGCCAGCACCCGTCGGCAATGTGCACCTGCATATTGTCGAGTCTCACCTTATAGATGGTCCTGCCGCCCGTGGTGTAGCTGCCCATATATTTCATATCGGTTTCCTGCTTCTTACGGTATTTCTTCTTCAGTTCCTTTGCCTTGTCGCGTACCTTCTCATAGAACATGTCATACACGTTGGCGCTCATCATACCGTCGTGTTTCAGGAATGACTTTACCTGTTTCTCCGTCAACTTCTGTTTCATCTCCACCATACGCACGTTGGACGTCGTTATCTTGCCCTTGTTGAACAGTACGTCCTCGGCCATCGTGATGCCAAACACCTTGTGTTCCATCAGTGCCTTCACTATCTGCCCGTATCCTGCGAGCTTGGCTGCAAAGGTCACAGTACGGCGGTGGGGAATTTGGGTTAAATCCAGATCCTTGTCTAACTTGCACGTCACAGAATAGCGCAGTGTCTGCAGACGCTTCTTCAGCGGCTTTGCGTTTTCCAGTACCTGTTTTACAAGATATTCCTCAAACGTCATACCATCTGCCAGCACCACAACCTCGTTCAGATTCAATGATGCTGCTATGTCATGATCCTCCTGGGCCCTGATGCCTATGGGCAACATGACTACGAGACAAAGCAGTATGACCAGTCGTTTCATTTCTCCTAAATAATGTTGCAAATTTAGTCATTTAAAGCGAAATATGAATAATAGTGCGTAAATTTGTGCATGTTTTTGAGAATTATTAGGATTTGAGTAGGTGGGTTCGTTATTTTTTTCGTACCTTTCTCCTATGGAGAAGGTTCTCTGACCTGAAGGTCTGAGTGTGGCGATGCAATCTTTCGCTCGAAAGAACAAAGAAAAATGAATTTTCCTTTGGCTCTTTGCTCGCTTATTCGTACCTTTGCACCCCGTATGAAGAAATGGTTAGTAATATTTAGTATGATTTGGACTGTTCTGGGCGTGCAGGCAGAGGAGAAAGAAACTCCGAATGCGCAGCAAGCCAAGCGCATGTTCATGGAAACTTACAAGATGATTTACGGCGACAAGGGGTCGCAACTGACCTACAAAGTCAACATCATCGGTATATACAAAACGGAGGGAACAATCTGGACAAAAGGCAAGAAGAGTAAGTTTATCGACGAGAAGTATATTGCTTGGAATGACGACGTTACATATTATCGGTTAGAGCGAAAGAAGAGCCGCATCGTCATCTATGACGCCCACTCCGACGAGCGAGACAAATATGCTACGAAGTTCAAGTTTGTGCCCGACAACTACACTTATAGCATTAAGGACTCGAATGAGGGCTACTATATCACGCTGAAAGCCAAGAAGGGCGTCAAGGGTATCAAGGAAGCGCGTTGTCTGCTGGACAAGAAGACACGCTACCCTATCAGTGTACGCATCAAGCTCGGCATATTCCATACAACCATCAAAATCAGTAATGTCAAGGTTGGTGGTATTTCGGACGACCTATTCCATTTCCCAAAAGAGAAATATAGTAATCAACAGTACGAATACATAGATAAGCGGTAATTGATGAAGAAAGGACTTGTGCTTGAAGGCGGAGCCATGCGTGGATTATGGACGGCGGGTGTGACGGATGTGATGATGGAACACGACATCTGGCCTGACGGACTCATTGGTGTATCGGCAGGTGCTGCCTTTGGCTGTAACTACAAGTCCAGACAGATAGGACGAGCCATTCGTTATAATACACGGTTTGCGAAAGACTCACGCTATAGCGGGCTAAAGTCGCTTGTGACCAGCGGCGACTACTTCAACGCCAAGTTCGGCTATCACGTGGTGCCTTACGAGTACGATATTTTTGATATTAAGGCCTTCGAGCAGAACCCACTGGAATTTACCATCGTCTGCACGGATGTAGAAACAGGCCAGGCTGTGTATCACAAAATGGATCATGTGGACTATGTCGAACTGGAGTGGCTGCGTTCTTCGGCATCGATGCCTTTGGCGTCAAAAGTTGTTGAGGTGCAGGGACATAAGCTTTTGGATGGTGGCGTCAGTGACTCAATACCGCTGGAATATTTCGAGCGTCAGGGTTACGACCGCAATGTGGTCATTCTGACACAGCCTTTAGGATACCAGAAGGAGCACAACCGACTGATGCCGCTGATGCGCCTGTCGCTGAGACGCTATCCGAACATGATAAAGGCTTTGGACGAGCGACACATGATGTATAACAAGCAGTTGGCATATGTTGCTCAAGCTGAGCGTGAAGGGCGTTGTCTGGTTATCCGTCCTGACGAGAAGATACCCATTGGCCACATCTCACATGACGCTGAGCAAATGCGTCGCGTCTATGAGTTAGGGCGTCTGGTAGGCGAACGATATATTGACAAAATAAAGGAATTCTATGAGAATTGATATCATAACGGTATTACCGGAGATGCTGGAGGGTTTCGTACACGAATCCATACTGGCCAGAGCCGAGAAGAAAGGTCTGGCAGAAATCCGTCTGCACAACCTACGCGACTACACACTGGACAAATGGCGCCGCGTTGACGACTATCCTTACGGTGGTTCGGCAGGCATGGTGATGCAATGCGAGCCTATTGACCGATGCATTACTGCTCTGAAAGCGGAGCGCGACTACGATGAAGTGATTTTCACTTCGCCCGATGGTGAAAGGTTTGACCAGCACATGGCAAATGATCTTTCATTGAAAGGCAACCTGATAATCTTGGCCGGCCACTACAAAGGCATCGACCAGCGCATTCGCGACCATCTGATTACAAAGGAAATATCCATTGGAGATTTCGTGTTGACAGGCGGTGAACTGGTAGCAGCCATGATTGCCGACGCCATCGTTCGTGTAGTGCCTGGCGTCATTGGTGACGAGCAGAGTGCATTGTCAGACTGTTTTCAGGATGATCTGTTAGCCGCACCCATCTATACCCGTCCCGCAGACTACAAAGGCTGGAAGGTTCCGGAAATACTGCTCTCGGGCAATGAGGGAAAGATTCGCGAATGGGAATTGGAGCAAGCATTGGAGCGGACACGCCGTCTGCGTCCGGATTTACTTGGAGAGTAGTATCTCTTTATTAGCAATCCTAACATCTCTACAACAACAATGGCAAGAAACAAGAAACCATTACCGCTCCTTGAGGGCGTCACGATAGAAGCAGTAGCTGCTGAGGGTAAGTGCCTCTTCCACTGGGGTGAACTCGTAGTATTCGTACCTTTCTGTGTACCTGGCGATGTGTGCGACGTACAAATTCGTCGCAAGAAGCATTCCTTTGCCGAGGGTGAAGTAGTACGCTTCGTAGAATACAGTAAGGTGCGCGCCATTCCTTTCTGTCAGCACTTCGGAGTCTGCGGAGGTTGTAAGTGGCAGAATCTGCCTTACGAAGAGCAATTGAAATTCAAACAGCAGCAGGTGTTCGACCAGCTGACTCGTATCGGAAAGATAGAACTGCCGGAATTCCGTCCCATCTTAGGCTCGGTACATACGCAGGGCTATCGTAATAAGCTTGACTTCGGATGTGCCAACAAACGCTGGTTGACCAGCGAACAGCTGAAGGATGAGACTTTGGTAAAGGACACACCTGCTATCGGATTTCATATTACTGGAGCCTTCGACAAGATTCTTCCGATAGAAAAATGCTGGCTGATGGATGACCTGCATAACCAGATACGCAACGAGGTGCGTGATTATGCCATTGAGCACGGTCTGTCATTTTTCGATTTACGCCAGCAGGTAGGATTGCTGCGTGACGTTATCATCCGCAACTCAGCCTCGGGCGAATGGATGATTATCTTCCAATTCCACTACGACGAGACGGGAGGCGAACAGGAGGCTATGGGATTGATGCAGCATATTGCCGACAAGTTCCCACAGATTACGTCGTTGATGTATCTGGACAACCAGAAGTGCAACGATACCATCGGTGATCAGGACATTCTCACATTCAAGGGTAACGACCATATCTATGAACTGATGGAGGACCTGAAGTTCAAAGTCGGTCCTAAGTCGTTCTATCAGACAAATACCGAACAGGCTTACCACCTCTACAGCGTCGCTCGCGAGTTTGCCAATCTCTCTGGTAACGAGATAGTTTACGATCTCTATACCGGCACTGGTACTATTGCTAATTTCGTAGCACGTAAGGCCAGCAAGGTGGTTGGAATAGAATATGTACCTGAAGCCATCGAAGATGCTAAAATCAACAGTAAGATTAATGGCATCGACAATACGTTGTTCTACGCTGGTGACATGAAGGACATTCTCACCGACGAGTTTATTGCTGAACACGGACGTCCTGACGTTATTATCACCGACCCACCCCGTGCCGGTATGCATCCAGACGTAGTGAAGACCATCCTTCGTGCTGCTCCACAGCGCATCGTCTATGTCTCGTGTAATCCCGCCACCCAGGCTCGCGATTTGCACGACCTGGATATAGACTATCGCGTTGCGGCAGTACAGCCCGTCGATATGTTCCCCCATACACCACACGTTGAAAACGTGGTGTTGCTGGAGCGTAAATAACAAGAAAGAAATTAATCGTTATAGGCTTCTTCTCCGATTTGTTCGCGAGCACCAATCGTCATCTTGCGAAGGTCGTAGAAGGAACCGTTATAGATGTTGAAATCGACATAACCTTTGATGCCAGGCAACTTACCAACATCGGTATGCTGCCAGAATTTCCAGCGACCTTTGTATTCGACCTTTTCGACATAGTAGTGAGCTATCCAATAGGGATAGGCGTCGAAAATGGAGTCGCTGAGGTATTGCATCTTAAATTTATAATAGGTATAGATAATGGGCTTAACGCCGTAATGGTGTTCTACCATATTAAGCCAAAGCTGAATGCTCTCCTTAAACTCCTCATCAGTCTGGTTCTTGGGCTTGTGTTCGACATCAAGCACAGGGGGCAGATCGCCGTTCTCGAGTTTTACCGTTCGGATAAAGAATTCCGCCTGGTCTTTGGCTGAGGAATGAACACTATAGAAATGATAGGCGCCACGGGTAAAGCCATACTCACGGGCCTGATAGAAATTATCCTCGAAATTCTCGTCAATCTTAGTGGCTCCCTCAGTAGCCTTAATCATAACAAATCGTATGGGGAACTTATCAATAGTACCTTCATCCTTGAGCGTTTGCCAATCGATGTCACCTTGATGATGACTAACGTCAATACCATGAATCTCATAGCCTTCAGGATAGCTGATGTCGCCATAGAGCGCCCGAAAACGAAAGCCAAAGGGGCTGACGAAAAAATAATAGAAGAAATAGATGTAAGCAACAAGGATTGCTGCTCCTCCTAACCACCACGCCCAACTGGGAAAGTGTTGGAGAATACGAATAAAGACATTCGGACGCTTTTTCCGCACAATGCTGGAAGTACGGCGTCCGGATGTCTTATGAGTATGTGTCGTCTTGCGCTGAGGCATTACTTAGCCTGCTCAAGAGCCAAAGTCATAGTAGGCTGGTCGCAGACCTCTGTGGGTCCCCAGTACTGGATAGGACCAGGATAAACGTAAGCGGTCTTGCGAGCCCACTCGTCACGATGAGCAGCAAACTCCTTGAAGGGAGCACCGTCGAGCTCTACGAGGGCCTTGCGGATAACGGGCTTCATCTCACCATTACGCTTCTCCATATTCATCATCATCGTGATGGGCACACCACCAGCAATCCACTGGTCAGCAGGAGCAGTAGTATTCTTCACAATTGCCATATAGCCGGTCTTGCCGTTGGCAATGAGCTGAGCAGCAGAAGTACCGAGCGCATAGCAATAGTCAGCATCGAAGTTAGAAGGAGCAGCGCAACGTCCCTCGTAACCGAAGAAATGGTGCTGAGTGCCGAACTTACCTGTGTACTTGCCGACCTTCTTACGACGCTCCAGCTTCTGGGCAACCATCGTAGAAAGCAACTTCTCGGTCTCGATAAGCGATACCTGTACGTTTCCGTGAGGGTCGCGGTCGAGGGCCAGCTGACGGGCTACGTTGGTAGGCAGAGAGTTGAACACCTCCAGATTGGTTTCTGACAGGTGGCTCTTGGCAAAGTCAATAATCTCGCTACGACCCAGATCCTTGGCCTCTGGCTGAGCCAGCACGTCATTCAGCTGAGCAATGAGCTTCTTGATAGCAGGAATGAACTCGATCAAGCCCTCGGGGATGATTACGGTACCGAAGTTGTTACCATCTGCTGCACGCTTGCAAACCACATCGGCAATGTAAGTAACGATGTCGTCCAGGCTCTGCTTCTTGGCTTCTACCTCCTCAGAAATGAGACAGATGTTGGGCTGAGTCTGCAGGGCGCACTCCAGAGCGATGTGAGAAGCCGAACGACCCATCACCTTGATGAAGTGCCAGTACTTGCGGGCTGAATTACAGTCGCGCTCGATGTTACCAATCAACTCTGAGTAAGTCTTACAAGCGGTATCAAAACCGAACGAGGTCTCAATCTGGTCATTCTTCAGGTCGCCATCGATGGTCTTAGGACAACCGATAACCTGTACACCATAGTTCTTGGCAGCATAGTACTCAGCCAGCACGCAAGCGTTGGTATTTGAGTCGTCACCACCGATAATCACGATAGCCTTGATGTCGAGCTTGCGGATAATCTCCAGACCCTTCTCGAACTGGTCAACCTTCTCGAGCTTTGTACGGCCAGAACCAATCATATCGAAACCACCAGTGTTACGATACTCGTCGATGATCTCCTTGGTGAGTTCCATGTAGTTGTGGTCAACAAGACCACCAGGACCCAGGATGAAACCATAGAGACGGTTCTCGGGGTTGAGCTTCTTGATCTGGTCGAACAAACCGGTAATCACGTTGTGACCACCAGGAGCCTGACCACCAGAAAGGATGATACCAACGTTCATCTTCTTGGTGTTAGCCTCGGTAGCGGGCTCAAACTCTACGATAGGCATACCGTAGGTGTTGGGGAAAAGCTTCTTGATTTCTTCCTGATCACCAACACTCTGGGTTGCTGCACCCTCCTTTACTTTTACTGCACCCTGAAGTGCCTTGGGCAACTTGGGTTGATAAGCGGCTCTCGCAATTTGCAATGCACTTTTTTCCATAATAAATTGATGTTTTATAATGAATAATTCTTATTTCGGAATGCAAAAATACTCTTTTTTTGTGAGAAAAGAGAAATATTTCATCCTTTTTAATGTTTTTTTTCGTTGAAAGACTTGGAATATAGAAATTTTTTCGTATCTTTGACCATCGAAACATAATAACTCATACAAAACAGGAGGACTATTTATGACAAACAAAAGGACACTTAAAAAGGCTATTAAGCAAATTTGCGAGACTTTGTTCGTAGAATGTTTTGCAGCATGCAGCTCTGCCAACAAGGCTCAGTTGGAGAACATTGATGCTTTGTTCTTCAGCATTATTAAACTGCAGGCTAACTACACATCCCGTATCTCACATCCAGAGCCGGGCATCCCTGCAAAGCAGTATTTCAAAGACCTGCGTGAGAAATTTACCGCACAGGCCAGCGAAATCATCGACCAGATCAATAACCTCCATTAAATAAACTATGTGGAAATCATTTTGCCGATGGCTGCTGTATAAGCAGCTTGGATGGAGCATAGATGTAACTCAAAAGCATCCGAGCAAATACATTATCTGTCTTGCTCCCCATACTAGCAACTGGGACTTCCTGATAGGGCAACTCTATAATGGCGCCGAGGGACTGAAGAGTAATTTCCTGATGAAGAAAGAATGGTTCTTCTGGCCCTTAGGTCCTATATTCCGCAGTTTGGGCGGCATTCCCGTATTCCGTTCGAAAAAGACAAGCATGACCGATAATTTGGCTGAGGCAGCACGAAAGGCCGAGAGATTTATGCTTTGCATCACACCGGAGGGAACACGCTCGCCGAATCCCGAATGGAAGAGGGGTTTCTACTATATTGCCCAAAAGGCCGAGATTCCCATTCTGCTTTATGGCGTTGACTACGAGCAGAAACTCATCCGTTGCACAAAGACCATTGTCCCCAACGGCGATATTGATACTCAGATGCGCGACATCAAACTTTATTTCAAGGACTTCAAAGGAAAGAAGCCCGAAAACTTTACGATTGGTGAATTATAAAAATGCAAAGACGAACCCTATACATATTTATATTATTTATATTTGCAGTAACACCTGTACTGGCTCAGACGTCAAAAGACGAAGCGAAGCTGGCCGACAATTTGAAGCAGTATTTTGCCAAATACAAACCCAAAGGCACCCGTCTGACCCAACAGCCGCGAATGCTCAGCTATGAGTTGGACAATCAGGCACAAACACTTGTCATCACCGCTGACGAATATTTTGCAGCACAGGAGTTTACACCAGAAGTCACAGAACATATATACAAAAAAATCAGAGGAACATTACCTAAACCCTTTCGCGATTATACCATTACGGTCATGACTATCGGTATGACCATTGACGAACTCGTTCCGAACAGACTGTCGCAGAATGCTGATAAATCGAGACTCTGGGGCGATATCGACTACGAAGGAGAACCATGGGTAAAGAATATCTCAACACCCTTGAAAGTAACCCACGGCCTACAGGGACGTCACCTGTCGCTATGGGCCAGTCACGGACGCTTCTACGATCAAAAGAAAGGATGCTGGCGCTGGCAGCGTCCAAAGTTGTTCGGTACCACAGAAGATCTTTTTACACAGACTATCGTTGTCCCCTACCTCATTCCCATGCTGGAGAAAGCTGGTGCTGTCGTCTTTACCCCGCGTGAACGCGACTGGCAGACGGAGGAAGTCATTGTCGACAACGACGGTCCTAAGCGTAACTATTTCGAGGTCACCGCTCAAGGCAAATGGCAGACGACATCCTATCCCGGATTTGCCTGGCACACGGGGACCTATTCGGATGGCGAGAATCCTTTCGAGGCAGGCAGCGCTCGTATGACCACGACGACAAACAGCAAGTCGCGCTATTCGGTGGCCACCTACCAGCCCGATTTCAAGAAAGCCGGCCGCTATGCCGTTTATGTCAGTTATCAGACATTGCCCAACAGTATTGAAGATGCATTATATACTGTCTGGCACAAGGGAGAATGTACCCAGTTCCGCGTGAATCAGCAGATGGGTGGAAGCACGTGGGTCTATCTTGGTACTTTCGACTTCGACGCAGGCTATAGCGAGTTCAATCGTGTGACATTGACAAACCAAAGCGACCATCGAGGCGTTGTCACTACCGATGCTGTGCGTTTCGGTGGCGGTATGGGCAATATCGAGCGTTTTGGCGAAACCAGCGGCATGCCACGTGCTGTTGAAGGTGCACGCTACTACGGGCAATGGGCCGGTATGCCCTACGCCGTCTATAGCAGCAAGGACGGACAGGACGACTATGGCGACGACATCAATGTGCGTTCTCACATGACCAATCTTTTGGGCGGTGGTTCATGCTATATGCCTACTGTTGAAGGTCGCAAAGTTCCTATTGAACTCTCGCTGGCCGTGCATAGTGACGCCGGATACGATAAAGAAGGTGTCGGACTCATTGGTTCGCTGTCTATCTGTACCACCAATTTCCACGACGGCAAGTTGAATGCCGGTATTTCGAGAATGGCCTCGCGCGACTTTGCTGATGCCCTGCTCTCAAACGAGGTGCTCGATCTTAAATATAAGTATAAGGACTGGAACCGCCGCGAACTCTTCGACCGCAACTATTCCGAGACCCGTTTGCCTGAAGTTCCAAGTGCCATCCTTGAAACCATGTCACACCAGAATTTCCCTGACATGCGCTACGGACAAGACCCAAACTTCCGTTTCACCTTGGCACGTTCTATCTATAAAACCATCCTTCGTTACGTCAACGACATGCATGGCACGCCGTTCATTGTTTCTCCGCTGGCTCCCAACTATTTCCGCATCGAATTTACGGGAAAGAATACTGTGCAACTGAATTGGAACGCGGTGGAAGACCAACAGGAACTGACGTCGAAACCGACAGGTTTTATCGTCTATACCGCCGTTGGCGATGCGGACTTCGACAACGGAACCTACATCCGCTCAAAGAACAGCTACGAACTGGAGCTGGAACCCAACGTGCTCTATCATTTCAAAGTAACGGCTGTTAATCGCGGTGGCGAGAGCTTCCCCACGGAGGTACTCTCCGCACTCTACAATCCCAAAGCCAAGAAGACGGTCATGGTGGTGAACGGTTTCCACCGACTCTCTTCGCCAGCCATTCGTAACACTCCGACCGAGCAGGGCTTCGACCTCGATGAAGACCCTGGAGTGACTTATGGTCCTACGCTTGGATGGGTTGGACGCCAGATTAATTTCGACCGCAAACAGATGGGCAACGAAGACGGTGGACTGGGCGATAGCAGTGAGGAACTTGCCGGACGACTCATTGCCGGCAACGACTTCAATTATGTCAAGACCCACGCCGAAGCCATTGCGTCAGCCGGACGATACAACATTGTCAGTTGTTCCAGCGAAGCCTTAGAGACCATCATCCCCTCGCCTGCCCGATACCCCGTCATCGACCTGTTACTGGGTTTGGAACGCGACGACAAGCATAGCCTCCAGTATTACAAGACGTTTACTTCCACCATGCGCAGCACCCTGCAACACTATACGTCCCATGGCGGATCGCTGCTCGTCAGCGGAGCCTATGTCGGTTGCGACATGATGGGTGATGCCGAACAGCTGTTCATGCAAAACGTCCTGAAGTGCCGCTATACAGGTCACAACATATGTGGTGCCAACAGTATCAACGGACTGGGCACGACATTCCAATATTGGAACCAGTTGAATGCAGAGCATTATGCCGCAGTTTCTACTGACATCCTGCAACCTGTCGGACAGGCATATCCTGCCATGCAATATGCTGACGGACAAGATGCTGCCATCGCATACAAGGGAACCGACTATAGCTGTTTCACCATGGGCTTCCCCTTCGAGTGCATCAAAGATGCCCAGAAACGGAGTTCCATCATGCGCGGACTATTAAGCTTTCTCATCAAATAACTAAAATACAATTTTATGAAGTACAAAATTCAAACTAATTCAAGCGGTACACGCAGTATCGAAATCTCTGAAGACCATCTGCAGACCATAGAACAGTATCAGCTGTTCCGTGACCTTATCGACTCTAACGGCTATGTCGATGAGGATGTATTGAACAAACTGAAATTGAACATCCGTTCATTGCTGGAGTCTGATGCTGGCAAGGACAAGCAACTGCTCGACCTCTGCCTCGATGTGGTCTATCATCCTAACATGAAGGCTTACGGTCTGCAACAGCTCGTACTACTGTTTATCAACTGGAAGGACCGTGGCAACGATAATCTCGGAACGACCACGCGCGCTTTCCAAGGAACGCCGTTCAATTAAGAAGAGGTGAGAGGTAAGAAGTAAGAGGTAAGAGGTATGGCCGAGTATAGACTGACGGATTTTCTCCCCACGACGAAGAAGGAGATGGAACTGCGCGGATGGGATGAGGTTGACATCATCCTCTTCTCAGCCGATGCTTATGTTGACCACCCTTCCTTTGCCAATGCTGTCATCGGACGCACGCTCGAGGCCGCAGGCTATCGCGTGGCTATCGTCCCACAACCCGACTGGCACGGTGATTTCCGCGATTTCAAGAAACTCGGCCGCCCTCGCCTGTACTTTGCCATCTCGCCCGGCAATATGGACTCGATGGTGAATAAGTACACCGCCAACCGTCGCCTGCGCTCCGAGGATGCCTATTCGCCTGACGGGCGTCACGGGCTCCGTCCTGACTATCCTTCCATCGTCTATTCACAAATTCTGCGCCAACTCTATCCCGATGTGCCCATTGTCTTGGGCGGTATCGAGGCCTCGTTGCGCCGACTCACCCATTATGACTATTGGCAGGACAAGCTTCGCCCGTGTATCCTTTGCGATGCTCCTGCCGACATACTTGTTTATGGAATGGGTGAGAAACCGATGGTTGAATTGACGCGTCGTATTGCCGACGGTCTTCCCGTCAGCGCCTGCCACGACATTCCACAAACGGTCTATCTCGCTGACAAAGTAACACGTCGTGAGGGTGATATCGTGCTGCATTCCCACGAGGAATGCTTGCGCAACAAACGTTCGCAAGCCGAGAACTTCCGCTATATCGAGGAACAGTCGAACATGATGCACGCCCAGCGTCTGCTCCAACCCCTGTCGTCATCCAAAACTTCCGATGGTTCTTTGTCGGGTACCTGCGTCGTCGTCAACCCACCCTATCCTCCTATGACCACCGAGGAGATTGACGCCTCGTTCGACCTGCCTTACACGCGCGTACCTCATATTAAATATAAGGGCAAGCGCATTCCCGCCTACGAGATGATCAAGTTTTCGGTCAACATTCATCGTGGGTGTTTCGGCGGTTGTGCCTTCTGCACTATCTCCGCCCATCAGGGCAAGTTCATTTCGTGCCGCTCTAAGGAGAGCATTCTCCGTGAGGTCAAGCAGGTGATGCAAATGCCCGATTTCAAAGGCTACCTCAGCGACTTGGGCGGTCCTTCGGCTAACATGTACGGCATGCACGGGCGTAACCTCAATGCTTGTGAGAAGTGCAAACGGCCGTCATGCATTCATCCGCAGATTTGTCCGAATCTGAATACCGACCATTCGAAGTTGCTGGAGATATATCGTGCTGTCGATGCCCTGCCTGGCATCAAGAAAAGCTTCATCGGCAGTGGTGTGCGCTACGACCTGCTCTTGCATCGCAGCAAGGACGAGAAAGCAAACAAGGCTGCGATGGAATACGCCCGCGAACTGATTAAGAGACACGTCAGCGGACGCTTAAAGGTTGCCCCTGAACACACCTCCGACCGCGTGTTGCGACTGATGCGCAAACCGTCGTTCCAACAGTTCTACGAGTTCAAACGCATCTTCGACCGCATCTGTCGCGAGGAACACTTGAACCAGCAAATCATCCCCTACTTCATCTCCAGTCACCCGGGCTGCAGCGAGGCTGATATGGCTGATTTGGCCGTAAAGACCAAACATCTCGATTTCCAACTGGAGCAGGTACAGGACTTTACGCCAACCCCCATGACTGTCTCCACAGAGACATGGTATACGGGTTACGACCCCTATACCCTAGAACCCGTCAAGAGCGCCAAGACGCAACAGGAAAAACTCGCCCAACGACAGTTCTTCTTCTGGTATAAACCGGAAGAACGTCGCGGCATTGAACAGAGCCTGCGTCGCATTGGCCGTGCAGACCTCATCAGCGAACTTTGTCCATTCAATCGCCGTCGCCGCTGACTTAACGCCGCCGTTCGTGCAACGGCCACAGCACCTGTTCGTACAACAGATACGGATTCAGCAACTGGCAACGACGTTGCGGCTTCCGAATCCTTGCATCACGCTGGCCAACAACGGTAAAATCATATTGTGACGTGTTTCCCTGATAGTCGCGCAACAAATAAGTAAGGTGGTACGGACGCTCTTCGTCAAACGTGACAATACCGTCGCTGAAGTCGGTATGCAGGATGGGCAGTCGCATGCCAGGTTCCTTGTACGACTTCATATACCAGATACGGGTATGACGCCAATGGTCGTAGTCGCCCCATTGGTTTACTTCCGGCTGACAACTGATGGGAATGCCCGACACATCGGCATAGAAAACCTCCCGACCATCCACCGACAACTGCACATGACGCACACCATAATGATTGTACGTCGCCTCGGAATAGTCGTCGGCCCACAATGCGAAGCCTACCCTGCCCCATGCTGTAAATTCGCGGGAGAGTGTCCACGTCGTGCTATGTTTCTTGACGTCAGGCTGTCCGAAACCAAATGTTTGTTTCGTCGCACCGCCGTTAAACAGCCCTTCACCCACTACGGGAACAGCCATAAACGAATGTGCCTGCGGAGCCACCGTGTCGGCAATAAACTGCGCCAGTTTCTCCATCGGGTCTATCATCACCCACGTTTTCGTGTCGTGCAATTCCAGATGCAGGTGCGGCCCCGTCGAGTGACCGGTATTGCCGCTGAGAGCTATCAGGTCGCCACCTTTCACGGGCAATTGGTCCGCAGCATATCGGAAATCCAGCGTGTCACGCCATCCCGTGCGTTCAAACAGCTGTTCATATTTGTCGGCAAAACGCTTCAAATGGCAATACACGCTCGTCAGCCCGTCAGGATGGTTCACGTAGATGGCATTGCCGAAACCGTACTTGTTAACGGTAATGCGGCTGACATAACCGTCGGCAATGGAGAAAATCTGCTTGCCCTCCTGATTGTCTGTCTTCACGTCTATTCCTCCGTGGAAATGCCACGGACGAGGCTCACCGAAGTTTCCTGCCAGCACGATGTCGTAATCCACCGGCGACTGATATTGAACGTTGAACATTGAACGTTGAACGACATCACTTTCACAGGACAAAAATAAAAACAAAGCAAATAAGACAACGCTTTTATTCATCATCACCCAACTCTATCGTCGTTCAATGTTCAACGTTCAATGTTCAACGTTTTAGCATGCCTTAAAGCTCATATCCAATCCCTTTACCGAGTGGGTCAAAGCACCCACCGAGATAAAGTCGACGCCCTGCTCCGCATAGTCGCGGATGGTGTCAAAGGTGATGCCGCCGCTCGATTCCGTCTCAAAGCGTCCGCCAATAATATCTACGGCCTTCTTCGTGTCGGGAACGCTGAAATTGTCCAACATGATACGGTCCACGCCTCCGTGATCCAACACCTGCTGCAGTTCGTCAAACGACCGAACCTCTATTTCAATCTTCAGCTTCAACCCCTTCTCGTCCAAGTACTTATGGCAGCGGTCGATGGCGTTCACAATACCACCGGCGAAGTCCACGTGGTTGTCCTTCAGCAGTATCATGTCAAACAGTCCGATGCGGTGGTTACAGCCGCCACCAATCTTCACGGCCTGCTTTTCCAGCATGCGCATGCCCGGCGTCGTTTTACGGGTGTCAAGCACGCGGGTCTTCGTGCCCTTCAGGCGCTCCACATATTTGTCCGTCATGGTGGCAATACCACTCATGCGCTGCATGATGTTCAACATCAGACGCTCCGTCTGCAACAGCGAGCGCACGCGGCCGGTGACAATCATGGCGATGTCGCCCTTCTTCACACGCGAGCCGTCACCCATCAATACCTCGACCTGCATGTCGGGGTCGAAGCGGCGGAACACTTCCTTGGCTATCTCCACACCTGCCAGAATACCGTCCTCCTTGATGAGCAGGTGCGACTTGCCCATCGCGTCCTCGGGAATACAACACAGCGTGGTATGGTCACCGTCGCCGATATCCTCTGCAAACGACAGATCTATCAGTCTGTCAACCAATTCTTCTACACTTAACATAAGCCCTAAATGATTTAGATTATTTCTTCATGTACTGGTCCTTAAACAGATATACGCCGATGCCCACGCGCAGGCCATAGCACGTATAGTCGAACTTCTTCGTCGAAATGTCGAAATAGAGCTCTGGTTCCAGCGTCACCGTGCGCCCCAGGAAGAAGGCGTAGCCCAACTGTACCGATGGCAACAGGTCGTTATAGTTCGTGTCAGCATGCTTATACTTCAGCCCGGCCCCCAAGAACAAGCCGTTCTGCTCGATGTAGTAGCGTGCTCCGGCACCCACCACCAGCGCGTCGGGACTTTTATCCCAATGGTCTAAACCAATCTCGCCCAAAGCCATCAGGTTGTCCTGAAACATGTAGCCCAATCTGGCGTTCAGTCCCAAATGGAACTCCTTGGTCTGATTGCTGATGTCAAGGCCCGAGAGCGATGCACCAATATATCCCTTACCCTCTTCAAACTGTGCGTTGGCAGCAATGCTCATCACCAGCGCCACCGCAATTAATGCAATTTTCTTCATATCCGCTATTATCTTTTATTTATTAACTCTTAACTTTCACGTTTCTTTTGTACCACACTGCAAACCATACGCAGGCAACGACAAGACAGGCAATACCGAGAGCATAGCCTTTCTCGCCCGGCAGTTCAAATGCCTGCTTCGACACGAACAGGAACGTCGTACAAACCGTAGTCATAAACAGCGCCGGAATCAGCGTAATCCAGTATGGCTTGTGCTCACGGGCCAGATAAACCGTTATTGTCCACAATGTGAATACTGACAATGCCTGGTTTGACCAGCCGAAATACTGCCAGATGGTGTTGAACCCGTCGGGATTGTCAATCTGCCAGATCAGCATGGCGATGGAAACGGCAAACATCGGGATGCAAATGTACAGGCGCTTCACGATGGAATGCTGATCCAACTTCAGGAATTCGGCCACAATCAGTCGAGCGCTGCGGAATGCCGTGTCGCCACTTGTTATCGGCGCGGCCACCACACCCAACATGGCGAGAATGGCACCAACCACGCCCAGCCAGTCGTTACATACCAGGTTCACCACTGCCGGAGCCGACGTGTGGAAACCAGCCGTAGCCGATGCTATCAGTTCGTAGCCGGGAGCAGGGTCGCCATAGAAGAACCATGCCGACACCGTAGCCCAAATCAATGCCACGATACCCTCGGTAATCATCGCGCCGTAGAAAATGGGGCGACCCATCTTTTCCGACTTCACGCAACGAGCCATCAGCGGACTCTGTGTAGCGTGGAAACCGGAAATGGCTCCGCAGGCTACGGTGATAAACAATGCGGGAAATATCGCGTCCTTCCACATCAATGCGCGGAATGGTGGATTCTTCAATACCTCAGACTCCGCAGCAGCACCCATATTATAGAAATTCGTCCATAGTTCCGGAAGCGTTGGCCAGTGGATGAACAGCCACACCATCAACGCAGCCGCCATGAACAGCAACGAGACGGCAAACAACGGATAAATCTTACCGATAATCTTGTCGATGGGCAGCATCGTCGCAATCACGTAATAGATGAAAATGATGGCCACCCACATCATGGTGTCACCACCAATCGAGTGTAGTATTTCGGCGGGCGAATACACAAATACCGTTCCGACCATAATCAGCAGCAACACCGTGAACACCAGCATTACCCTTCGCGTACCGTTGCCCAGATATTTGCCAATCAGCTTGGGCAGTCCCGCACCGTCGTTTCTCATTGACAGCATGCCACACAGATAGTCGTGCGTCGCACCGGCAAAGATACAGCCGAACACAATCCACAGATACGCCACCGGTCCGAACTTCGCACCCATGATGGCACCGAAAATCGGGCCCGTACCGGCAATGTTCAGGAATTGAATCATGAAAACTTTCCAGTTCGGCAACACGATGTAGTCCAATCCGTCGGCCTTTGCCACAGCTGGAGTTTCGCGGTCATCCGGTCCGAACACCTTTTCTACAAAGCGTCCGTACAACAGATATCCCAGAATAAGAGCCACCAGGCTCACACTAAATGAAATCATCTTTTTCTCTTTTTGTTAATTTACCAATTTGCCGGCGAAGGCTGCGGTTAAGCGAGAGCCAAGCAAGCTCACTTGCAATTGGCCAAGTGCGAGCAGCCTCTCGCGCTATCTGTGCGCAAAAGTACGAAAAAAAAGTGAGCTGACCAAACATCAGCCCACCTTTTTAAAACTCTTAACTCTTACTTCTTACATCTCACATCTAACATCTAACATCTAAAAGAGTCGCCCCGCGAGGGGGCGAACTCTTTACAATGTTCAATGTTCAACGTTCAATGTTCAACGTTTTAATCCTGTCCCATGCCGTCGTCGTTGCTGGACTTGGTGAACACTCGGCTGGTGACCTCACTCGACTGGCCGTCCTTAATGGCGATAGCCTTGACGGTGGTCGTTGCGCTCAGCGTGAACGCCTCACTATACAGCGCGCTCGCAGCCGTAGGCACGGTGCCGTCGGTGGTGTAGTGGATCTCTGCGCCGTCAGGACCACTGATGCTCACCTGCGTAGACTCGCTGAACGTGGTGTTACCACTAATCGTGGGCGAAGCCAGCGTCTGGTTCGAAGAACCGCCGCCGCTGTTGTCGCCAGTGCCGCTACCACCGTTGCCCGTAGATCCGGAACCGTGCTCCTGCTTCCATTCGGCCACAGCGGTCTCGATGGGCTTCAGGGTCTGCACCTTCTTGGTCTTGCCGTTGAGGGTGACCTCCTGGGTGTCGACG
>ONKX01000055.1 GCA_900318555.1 uncultured Prevotellaceae bacterium
CGACCACGGCTTCCAGCCCAAGCCCACCCACGACGAGAGCCAGCTCATCACCGACCACAACCGCCGCTTCGAGGAACCCAACGACTGCGAGGAAGCCATTCTCACCTTCCTCAAACTGCCCGACACCCTCGACAACGCAGAGTCCCTCTCAGCCGGCGACATCATGCGCGAGCTCAGTTTCAAAGGCTTTCGCGGACGCGAGTATAACGCCAATTCAATCGGAAAAAGCATGAATCGCCTTGGCTTCGAAAGCAAAACCATTCGCGGCGTCAAAAAATACCTCATTGCAAAGGTTGACTACGACCAGCACAACCGCGAGAACAAGGAAGACAGCAAGCTCTTTGTTCCCGAAATCTTCTAAAATTGTCCAAAAGGGGTGGAGGTGGTGGAGGTGATTTCTATATATTACTAAAAATAAATCCTTAATTCCCTTGCACATTTCTACAGGGTATTTAGGGATTTTTTTTTCAAACCCTAAGAAAACTCCTCCACCACCTCCACCCTCGCCATACCATAACCTGCCATTTAGCGCAAATAACCTGCCATTTAGCGCAAATAACCTGCCATTTAGCGCAAATACCCTGCCATTATCGCGAAATAATGGCAGGGTATTCTTTACAACGCTTCGTGAACCAGGCGCACGGAGCAACCGTAATAGAGGTCGGTAAACCTGAGATCCGGATTGCATGTATCGAGGATCGTGCAGTATGCAGTATATGCAAAGAGCCCATCCGTGATCAACGACGATGACCAGTAGTAACCGCACTCTCCGTCACCGACGACCTCATTGCCAATGCGGCAGCCGGCAGCCGGCAGGAACACACAGCCCTTGGCCTCGAGAGCAGTCCACTGGGCAGAGGTACACTTGGTTTCATATTCGCGATTACCGTCGTTGACAGGGCCTGCAGTTGTTACCTCGAGATATGAAACTTTCCGCAAATTCTTTGCAATTTATCGGAAAAAGTGACAAATACTAACGAATCCTTGCCGGATTATTTTTCAAAAATAACTCGAAAAAAGTTGCGAAAATATTTGCATATATCAAAATTATTTTGTACCTTTGTACCATAATAAAAAAGGCGGTAAGCGGCTGGCCGAAGTATTCAGTTGCATAGTTTCTAATACCACAAAAAACACAACAAAACATTATGATTGAACTGTATCTTTCAAAGGTTACCGAGACCTCAGAATCGGAGCAGGCGGGCAAGCTTTACGCCCGAGTTGATTACAAGCAGTCGCTGAGCGTGCAGGACATGGCTCACCACATGGCGGAGCACAACACGGCATTCTCGGAGGGTCTGATCACGGGTATCCTCATCGACTTCGTGCGCTCAAGGCCACTGTCGAGGCAAACGCCCTGGAGACCCTGTATGACGCGCAGAACGACAAGGTGGCTCAGGCCACGATTGGCAATCTGGCGGAGGGCGCCAAGACCGGTCCCGCCGTGAAGACCATCAAATTGCTGGCTCAGAGCACGGGCGAGTTCACGCGCGACGAGCTGAAGAAGGACGTCAAGCTGGCGTGGACCGACAAGACCAAGGCAGAGATTGCCGCAGCCAAGGGCGAGACGGCCGGAACCACGAATGGCAGTGGTGGTTCGAACACGAATCCCACGAATCCCACGAATGGCGGCGGCACCAACACCGGCGGTGGTGACAACACTGGCGGTGGTAACAACGGCGGCAGCGGTGACGACGACATGGGACAGGACTAACGATGTAAGATGGAAGATGTAAGATGTCTGAGAGTCAATTAATTTTAAAAAGGTGGGCTGATGTTTGGTCAGCTCACTTTTTTTCTTCGCTGGCAGACGGACTCTTAGGTATTTCTGATTTCGTCGAAAAACTCCTTGGGCTGTTTGCCGGTGACCTTCTTAAAGGTGGTGGCAAAGTATTTGGGGTCGCGGAAACCTACGCGATAGGCAATGTCGC
Organism: uncultured Prevotellaceae bacterium; assembly: GCA_900318555.1. Classification (GTDB taxonomy): domain Bacteria; phylum Bacteroidota; class Bacteroidia; order Bacteroidales; family Bacteroidaceae; genus Prevotella. The sequence goes on from ONKX01000055.1 coordinate 1,932, forward strand.
TGACGCGGAGGTCGGGATTGTCCTTGGCAAGCTTGATGGCGGTCTGGATGCGGATGTCGCGAATGAAGACCGTCACATTCTTGCCGGTCAGTGCACGCAGCTTGTTGTAGAGCGTACTGGCACTGGCTCCCATATCGGCAGCAAAGGCGTCACGGTCGTAGTCGCTGTCGTCTATGTGGTCGTGAACACACTTGGTAGCCTTCTGCAGGAATTGGTGGTCGGGCGAGTTGTAGGCCTGTTGTACAAGACTGCCAAGCGACTGATTGCCCTCGGCAATCCCCTCAGGCAGTTCGATGGTCGGAATATTCAGCTGGATGTTGCTAGGAATATGGAACGTCGAGGGCTGATCTTTGGCCGCTGGCTCATTCGCAACAGGTTGAGCGTGTTGCTGCATCAGCAGCATGTCTTTCTTAATGGGCAGTTCGACAATAACCATATTACCGTGGCCTTTGAAAAATTCACTACGGACAGTGCCATGATGCAGCATGGCCAGTTGGCGGGCAATGACAAGACTCATCCCTAGCGGCCGGGGGCTGTTGTCGTTGATGCGAATGATAACGGAGTCGTAATTGCGGTTGGTACTGGCCTGAATGGTAATCTTACCGCCTTCTGGGCAGCCTTTGTACATGTCGGAAAGTAACAACAGCGGGATTTTGTCGATTTTGTCGGCATCTATCCACCCCATCATACTCTCAGGCGTGCAGGTGACGTTAAAAGATATGTTCTTGCTTTCCATAGCGGGGCGGAAGTTTTCGCTCATATCGCGGACAAATTGCATCACATCATTGTTGCTGATCTGCAAATCAAGTCCTTCGAAGGTCAAAGAATGGTCCGTTTCCGGCCTCTGCCGAAGCTTCAAACGGAGACAATAACCTGCAAGAAACAGTATAATGATGAATAAAAGAATGTTTGTGATGCTCATTTTACTTATTTTGATGCTGCAAATATATTAATTTTGAATTAAATTTCAGCAAAAAACACCTTGAAAAGATGTTAAACCTATCGATTTTGGTTTAAAATGCGTGATTTTTGGTAGAAAAATAGTGAAATTCACGCATTTTAAACCACAATTAACGCAATATGAACTCATGTATAGAAAAAATGTCGTACTTTTGCCAGTGAAAAGATTTTTAATGGTTAAGGTTTATGGTTGATTAATTTAGTTTTTTGATGGAAAAACCTCGCTGTGAAGCGAGGTTTTTTCAATTTTATAGCCTTAATGATTTTCTAGAGAGTCTAGATAATCTAGAGGTTCTAGAAATCCTAGAGTTCCTAGTTTTCCAAAAGGAAGCGTTCTGCTTCGATAGCTGCCTGGCAACCTGTGCCTGCAGCACTGACAGCCTGACGATAGACGGGATCGGCACAGTCGCCGGCAACGAAGACGCCTGCAAGTTTGGTACGTGGAGTTCCGTCAATCTTCTTCAGATACCCTACTTCATCTGTTTCCAGCCACTCCTTAAAGATGTCGGTATTGGGTTTGTGACCAATAGCCAAGAAGAATCCGTCAATCTGTATATCTACCTGCTGTTCGTCAGCCTCACCCTTGCGTTTTACGAGATGAGCACCTTCGACACCGTTCTCGCCAAAGAGACCCAGCGTATTGTGTTCGAAGAGTATCTCGATGTTCTCGCGGTCCATCACGCGCTGCTGCATGACCTTGGAAGCACGCAGGAAGGGTTTGCGGACAATCATATACACCTTCTTGGCCAGTCCGCTGAGGTAGAGGGCATCTTCGCAGGCCGTATCGCCGCCACCAACGACGGCAACCGTCTTCTTGCGATAGAAGAAGCCGTCACACGTAGCACAGGCGCTGACGCCCTGACCGTTGTATTTGCGCTCGTCGTCAAGACCCAGATACTTGGCAGAGGCTCCTGTGGCAATGATGACAGTGTCGGCCTCCAGTTCACGACCTGCGTCGTCCCACGCCTTATAGGGACGCTGCGAGAAATCGACGCGTACGATTTCACCGTCGCGGATGTCGGTACCGAAACGCTCAGCCTGTTCACGCAGGTCCATCATCATCTGATTGCCGTCAACACCCTGAGGATAGCCGGGGAAGTTTTCGACCTCGGTAGTCTGGGTCAGCTGTCCGCCAGGCTGCAGGCCAGAATACTCAACAGGACTCAGATTGGCCCTGGAAGCATAAATGGCAGCGGTGTACCCTGCGGGCCCGCTGCCTATAATCAAACATTTTGTATGTTCCGTCATTATCAATTGTCAATTATTACAGGAGTTCTTTGATCTTTGCTTCGATATTCTCAACTTTCTCTGTCGGTTCGAAACGAGCTACCACCTGTCCCTTCTTGTTAATCAGGAACTTGGTGAAATTCCACTTGATATCGGACTTCTCTTTGTAATCGGGGTCGGCCTTCGACAACATATCTTCGAGAATATTGGCAATTGGATGTTCCATATCCCAGCCGGCAAAGCCTTTCTGCTCCTGCAGGAACAAAAACAGCGGCTCAGCATCGTCACCATTAACCTTGACCTTCTTGAAACGGGGAAATTCGGTGCCGAAGTTCAGCTTGCAGAACTCATGGATAGACTCGTCGGTGCCTGGAGCCTGCTGTCCGAACTGGTTGCAAGGGAAATCGAGAATCTCGAAACCCTGACTGTGGTAGTCCTTATATAGTTTCTCCAACTCTTCGTATTGGGGCGTGAAGCCACATTTCGTAGCAGTGTTGACAATCAACAGTACTTCGTTGGCATACTCTTTCAACGATACGTCCTTACCTTTTCTGTCCTTGACAGTAAAATCATAGATAGTTTTCATTTTTGTTGTTTATTGTTTTGCGTTAGAATAAATTTCTTGCGCGAAATTACAAAAAATCCTCGTGATAGCCAAAAGTTTTTAGATTTTTTATTTAAACCAATAGCTAAGTGTCAGCTTGCTTTCAACTTCTGTCTCGATATCATCAGGTAAATTGCAGAAAAAGTCGATGCCCGTCAGTTCCTCCAGACGGTCAATCTTTATAGCATAATTCTTAACTTCAATATTGCTACGATCTTCGTCTGCATGAATCATCCAAAAGCCAATGGCTTCATATCCGGCATATGTTTTCTTTAACAAGGCCATGAAAAAATAGCGGGGAACAATGTGATTACCTATTGTATATCCAAGAATAGGATCAATTTCAGGAGTATTGTCAATGGTACCACCTTTACATATATACAAGGTGTCCGTAGGATTAACGCCGGTTTTTTGATTGCTATTACCCCATTTGCGCACTTCGCTCTCCAATTTTTGCCACAGTTTCTCATTGAATTTTCCCACTTGTGGCATAATGTTAGTCATGAAGAAAGTTTGCTTATTTGCTTCTGGGTCATATATACGATCCTGAGAAGCACAAATATGCCCTTTCTGATAGTAGCTACCAGTGCCTGGATAATAGCTTTTGCTTAATTCGTTATATGTGGCTTGTTGTTCGTATTCTGGAACTAAAGGATCGTATGCCCAAGGGTCACCATTTGGATAAAGAGTGCTACGACTATATTTTTCTTGTCTGTTGGTTTCGTCCATTCTCCAGCAGACCCACCGTGTTGCCCTTTTCTGGTGATCCCATTCCAGTGCATAGGTCATTCCGTATGTTGCTGTTGAATGAATGATTGTTTCGCTGTTGCCTCCTCGTAATTTAGGAAATTCAAGCCTGGTCTGGGCTTCGACAGGACCCGTCGTGTTCTTGTTATCGTTGGTGACAACAGTTGGTTTGTCAGTATTACCGCCGTCACGTGGACTGCTGTTGGAACTATCGTCGCCACCGCTACTACAGGCAGACAGCAAGAAAACCGAAGTCAACAAGAGGAATAGTTTCTGAATTGTTTTCATCATCTGATAGTTTTAGTATTGTATTGGGCTAAAAAAGGCGCAGCCATGGGCATATGCAACTACCCTGGGCGCGCCTTAGAGGTCTTGTTCTGTAGCGTGAAATATCTTATTTCTTCGCAGCCTTGACTTTCAGTCGAGCCTGCTTTCGCTCGGCAGACTGAAAGCTAGCTTTCGTCTGTCCTCACTTTTTCGCAGCCTTACCGTAGCGGCTCATGAACTTGTCGACGCGACCAGCGGTGTCGACGAGCTTGCTCTTACCGGTATAGAACGGGTGAGAAGTGCTCGAAATTTCAAGTCTTTGCTGTAGACTGCGAAAGGAACATATCGCCGTTGGACATGTCCTTAAACACGACGGGGCGATAGTTTTCTGGGTGAATACCTTTTTTCATTTTTACTTATTATTTTTTATGTTTACTTAAAATTTTTCGCTTTGAGGGTGCAAAGGTACGACTTTTTTTCGAACTGACCAAATATTCCCGCTATTTTTTTATTCTGCAAAGGTGAATACCAAGTCTTCGAGGGTGCAGAGCGACTTCTCCTTGGTGTCAGACTTGAAGAGGATGAAGATGGCATGTTTGCCTGCGAGAGCGTTCTCTTTTGCATCCTTTGAGATACCTATCGCCATGTCAGTGCTGGTCTTCGGCATATCGGCCTTCAGCGCTATCTCACCAATCTTTTTGCCTCCCTGCGTCGCCCAGGGACGGTCCATCCAGAGCTCGATGGTACCGTCGATGCCCTCAGGAATGAGGCGCAGGACGAGCATCAGATTCTCTCCTTTAGCCAGACACTCAGCGTCGAAGTTGAAGTACTTATAGCCCACAATACTGCCGTCGGTATTGTTCACCACGCGGTTGGTGTTGTTCGTCAGGTCGTAAGGTGCGTCGAAATTGCTGTCGGTACCATACGACGCCTCTACATACGAGCCGTAGAACGTGTTGTTAGGCCATTCGTGTACGGCAGGCTTCGGACCCGTCAGCCAACAGGCGATACCTGCCGAATGACGCTCGAAGGGATTGAGGCCGTTGAGGGCAAAACCCTCAGAATTGTATTCACCCTCGCTGATTTCCACCTTACCGCCAGCACCTTCTTCCACTTTAACGGTGATAGGAGCCACCATTGCCTGACGGGCATATTCGTCGGTACCAGTCTGACGGTGGTAGAAGACATACCACTGGCCGTCGATTTCACAAATCGAGCCGTGGGTATTGCCGTCGGGAACAGCAGAGGCAATGACGTTGCCCTGCTCGTCTTTCTCGCGAGCACGACCATCGATGATGGTGCCGCCATAGGTCCATGGACCTAACGGCTTGTCGCTATAGGCATATGCCAGCGTATAGTTCGACGTGGGCAGGCCGAATTCGCCATCCTCCGTGAAGCGACTGTAGATAAAGACATACTTATCCTTAATCTTACGAAGCGACGAAGCCTCGAAGAAACGGAAAATGCCTGGTTCGTTTCTGCCGGAAACCATACCGTCGACCACCTTCGTGCCAGGCTTTACAGTACACATCGTCGCAGGGTCAATTTCTGCGGCCATCGAGTGCTCAAAACCCCAGTAGCCATAGACGCGGCCGTCGTCATCCACAAACACAGCGGGGTCGAAGCCGTAGATGCCGTCCACCTTGTTGGGGTCGTCAGCATTCCAGTTACATACCTCGAAAGGCCCCTTGGGGCTATCGCTCTTGGCAATCAGACCGTTGCGGAAACCCGTCTGGTCGTTAGGGAAGAGGTAGTAGGTTTTCTTGCCCGTGCTGTCAGTCACCAGCGTCACGTCAGGTGCATACAACACGTCGGCAGTACCAGAAGAATCGAAAGGTTCACCCTTGGCATTCTTGTTCACCACGAGGATTTCCCCGTCGTAGCGCCACTGGGTCAAATCTTCCACAGGAGCCGACCACACCACTTGGTCGCGACCACAGTACATCGTCTTCAGGTCATCGTGCGAACCATAAATATATACGCGCTGCTTGCCAGAATTGTCCGGATCTTCAAACACATACGGCTCGCCATCAGGAATATGTTCCCACAAGGGTAGATAAGGATTACCTTGGGTAATCGGTTCTTGCTTCACGGTGTCAACTTTGTTTGAGCAGGACGTATAAAACATGGCGCCGCAGACTATTGCTGCGGCTGCCATATATAAAGATGTTGATTTCATCATGCGTTATTTTATGCTAATAAAGTAAGCATTCATTACTTCAATCTTTCCGTTATACGAGCCACGGTTACCAACAATAGTGATGGTTTTGCCATTAGCTATACCCTTTTCAGCAGCCAATTCCTGGAACTTTTTCTTGGCACCGCCCTTCTCAGAAAGAAGACCATATACATAAACGGAACCTGTGCTGTCTTCAAGATCAAAGTTTCCATACAGATCATTGTCCTTCAGATTCTTCACAGTACCAGTGAGCTGATACCAAACGTCTGTACTCTCTGCAGCTGCATTGAAATCTGAAACAGAGATGATGGTAGAACCGTCAGCACCGGTTTGAGCACCTCCACCACCGCCACCTTCATTCTCTACCTTAATAAAGTAGGCGTTCTTAACCTGAATATTACCATTGTATGAACTACGCAGACCGACAATCGTAATCTTACTGCCGTTCTTGATGCCCTTGGCAGCAACGAGTTCCTGGAACTTTTTCTTGGCACCACCCTTCTCAGAAAGCAGACCATAGACATAGACAGAACCGGTTCCATCGTTTAGGTCAAAGTTGCCATACAGGTCGCCATCCTTCAGATTCTCCACAGTACCAGTCAGTTGATACCAAACATCATCACTCTCAGAAGCTGCATTGAACTCAGCAACAGTTACAATCTTCGAACCATCGGCACCTTCACCACCAGAAGGAGTATCGCCACCACCAGGCTTTGTTCCTACGCCTGTGCCATCAATGACAGCATAAGAGGTGTTCTTGATTCCAGCAACTTTAAAATAGGTAGCAATATCACCAAAGAGTATCACTTCCTTCTTGAGGTTACCAGGATTATCCTGCAGATTCAGTTTAGTACGTACATCACCAGTAGGCAACTGAACAGGCATACACTTTGTAACATCCGTTTCGTCTGCACTTGCTGCAATCAGAATGTTCGTCTTGACGGTAGCTTCCGAGTTGAACTTAGCACCACTGTCGTAAGCCTGACCTTCTACCCAACCAACAATAAATGCTTTCACCCATACACCTGTCTGTTCGGCCTTGGCAATAGCTCCAGGAACATTGTAAGGATTATTCTCTGTTCCGTCACCTGTACCAGATGGAGTAGGCGTATCGCCATTCTCAACACTCACGAAGTAGGCATTCTTCACCTGCGCCTTTTCGTTGTAAGTGCTACGAAGCCCATTGATGGTCAATTTGCTGCCATTCTTGATACCCTTGGCGGCTACTAGTTCCTGGAACTTTTGCTTGGCACCGTCCTTCTCTGCGAGTAGACCATAGACATAGACAGAACCGGTTCCATCATCGAGGTCGAAGTTTCCGTACTGGTCACCATCCTTCAGATTCTTCACAGTACCAGTCAACTGATACCATTCGGTGTCGCTATCCTTTGCTGCAAGGAAGTCAGCAATGCTTACCTTCTTAGCCTCTCCACTGGGCTGAGGTGTCGAGCCGCCACCCTTAGTGCCGTTGAGAGAGTACAGCCAAGCAGCATTGGCAGATGTCTCAGGGGTGTTACCCTTGTAGTTGACCACCTTACCGCACATGATTACCTCATCACCTTCCTTGATGTTGGGGTCGCTGGGGTTGCTATAGCCTTGATTATTAAAATATTTCACACGATAGCAGAGGAACTTGTTGCCGCCATCCTTAGTGTCAGACACCTCGAAGGTAGCATTACCATATTGGGTACCGTAAGCCTCCGTGATAGAAGTGATGTAACCCTTGAAATAAACATCCTTGGGTGATGCGACGTCAGCTCCAAGACCACTGACATACTCTATGACACCGGCAATGTTGAAGGGGTCAGCCTCAGTACCAGTACCTGAAGGTTCAATGACAACAACATCGTCACTTTTTGGTGGAACGACTTCTCCGAAGGGAGATGGAACGTCCTCACAGCTTGTGAATGTGAAGGCCATCAGGGCCAACGCAATCAGATAATTAAATTTCCTTTTCATATCTTTTAGTTTTTATTGTTCGTTATTGAATGCTTACTTCTTCTTTCCATTCTGTTCGTAGATGTAGCTGCCTTGGGCAAACTGAGGCGTATTGCCTTTGTAGTTCACCACCTTACCATAGACGGTGACCTCGTCACCCTCCTTGAGCGTTGCACCGGCATTGAACTTCACATTGTTCAAACCATAGCCGCGATACACCTGGAACGAGCCTGTCGAGCCGTCCTTCTGGTCAGAAATCAGATAGGTGGCATTACCATAGCTTCCACTGGTATCTATATCTGTGATTTTAACCACATAACCCTTGGCATAGACAGGACCAGCCTGAGCGTCAGCTGCCAGGGCCTTGGTGAATTTGGTGACAGCTGCAACGTTATACGGATCTGCCTCAGTACCACTTCCTGTAGGAGTAGCCACAGGAGCAGGCTCAGTGCTCGACGCAGTGATATCACTTAACCTACGCATCAGAATCTGCCAGGTGTCGTTGTAACGTGTTGCCACACCCGTGATATCAACCAATCCTGTGGGCAGTAACGTCTTGGCAAAGTCGGCATAGGTGCTGGTGCGTACCACGACATTGCTCAAACCGCTGATAACGCGATTGGCACAGTTGGCCGTCAATGGCACACTGCCGTCGCTGGGTGCAAACACAGCCTTTCCGTCAGCCTCAGCCAATGTGACACCCTTCAGGGTGATCAGCTTGCCACAATCCTTGCTGATATCCAGTGAGTTGAAATTCCATTTCACCTCGATGGGAGTTGCCGTCTTACCAGCCACAGTACCAATCAGTTTGTAATGGTCCTTCCAGATGTAACGGCTCATACGGCCGACCTGAGGTGTAGCACCTTCCTTATTGGGATTGGTATAAGTGGTACCAATCTGAGGCTGTTTGCCGTAGCCACCGATATACAGGCCTTGCAATTCTATAAGAATCTCCTGACCTACAGGTAATGCTGCGTACAGTCCGCTCTGTGAGATGCTGATAGCAATAGCTGCCGTATTGTCCTGGATATATAGGCTGTTGTAGATGTTGCCTTCCTCGTCGTTACCAGTGACGATACCCTTGATCTGCATGGGCTGCTTCACCTCCTTCAGGCTATTATTGTTGATTTCGTTGCTATAGAGTGCTATCACCTCGGCAATGGTTTTCAGGTTGGTTTCCTTCAGATATTTGTTGCCGTAAGCCTCTATACCCTTTTCCGTAGAAGGCGCATCCCAGTCCTTGTCTTGACACGAGGAGATGAGATTAGTAAGAACGGGAACCAGCAATGCCAACATTCCTGCCTTCACAGCCTTCTTCACCTTATTATATATATAGGTAGTCATAATGAGTGATTTCTAATTACTTGTTTCTAATTAAAATCTATAACCAAGGTTCAACATGCCGTTGATGCCGTACGAATAGAACTTATACGGATTGCGGTCGAACTTGTAGACACGGGCACTGCCCACATCACCAGTGGTTGTATTCACAGAGTAGTTGCTTCGGCTCTGCTCGAAACCGCCAGTGACCATCTTACGATTATTCAGCACATTGGTCAAAGAGAGATTAATCGAGAGCTGTCCCTTCCTCATGCGGATGCTCTTACCGATAGAGAGGTCGAGCATGAATCCACCTTTACCCTTGGCTTGCTCCAGAGCACTTTCACGGATTACCTTCTGGCCGTCAACAATGTCGTAAACCTTCTCGGCTTCAATACCGGTGTTCTCGTAAACTTTCTGGCGGTTATCCAAGGTCTTGCCGTAGCGGTATGTAGGCGAGTAAGAGAGGTAGATGCGGTCGTAGTAGTTACCCATCACGTCGATGAACCATCCGCCACCGCTATAGCTCAGCGTCAGGTTGAATGCTGACAGCGGGGTGCCTCCCTCGCGCATACCTTTATTATATACTATATCGTTGTGGTATGTTCCCTCCGTCGACTTCATGTAGATGACGGGAGCGTTATTCACGTACTTAGCCTCGCTGATGGTTCCCAGCGTCTTGATGCTGAACGAAGGCGTTATCTTGTACTTGAGACCCCATTCCAGTCCGTAGTATTCTTTCTGAATACCCGTCATCGAGACATAAGTGAACGAGTTGGCATCGTCATCGTAGAACTGCTGCCACTCAGTAGCGTCGTTTATATGGCTGAAATAACCACTGACGTTGGCCTTGAATTTCGCACTCTCATATTGCAAGCCCGCCTCACTCGAGAATACTCTCTCGTTTCTCAGGTTCAACACAAAGTCGTTGTTGACTTCAGGCGAAACAAATGCTGTCGAGGCCGTAGGAGCACGGAGCTCAAAGCCCAGACCTGCGTTCCAAGTCAGACCGTATTTCTTGACGGTATTCGAACTGACACCCCATTTCACGCCGCCATCCAGGAACTTACCGACTTCGCTCTTGCCGTAAGAAGTAACTCCGTTGCCCTGAGATACAGCGATACCGTTCTCCATCTTACCGTCGCGCTGCATGGTAACACCACCAATGCGACCGGCGAGGAACGACTGGTAGTTATCCCTATTCCACTTCAGCGAGCCCCAGAGCTGAGCCTTGCGTACGTGAAGATTGTAGTCGTAACCGTATTTGTCGCCTTCCTTCAAAATGGCGTCCTTGTTCCTCAAGTCGTAATAGACGTGGGGATCGCCAATCGAGTAAGTACCCAGCGCGTAAGTATTGATGTTGCGCAGACTATTCGCACCGAGCATATCGTCAATCTTCTTGTAGTGCTGACCGATATTGGCTGCCAACTGCAGACCCAGATTCAATGCTGTATTCGTGCCGAGCTTAGTGTTCAGCGTCGAAGCCAAAGAAAGATTGATATTGTTGTTGTATCTGGCCGATACGAAATATGATGCGTCACGTCCTGTGGCATTGCCCTGTACGTTAGCTAAATACAGCCTGTCCCAGTTAATCTGACGATTTTCCTCGCTACCGCTCAGATAAGCCCATGCACGCCAGAAATCCTGATATCCACTCATTGTACGTCCTGCGACATCCTCAGGATACCATACGTCGTAGTAACTCGACGGCAGGTTCTTCCAGTAGTTGGGTTTGGGGTTCTCGCTGTCGTTATATTCCAAATTGGTACTCTTGTAGATGGAGTAGCGTCCTGTCAACGAGGTGATCAGCTTCGTGTCCTGTCCGATGTTCCAGTCCCAAGTAAGCATGGCTGTTGGAGCAAAGTCGTTGATGACACGTGCGCTACGCTTCTTGCCGTCTTGGTAACCCCAGTTCGGATTGTAGAAGTAGCTGTTAGCTATCCAGTACATTTCATCCGTTGCAGGACCCTGAGCGGCACGCTCTGTAGGATTACCCCATGTAACGAACGAGATGGCGTGCTTATCGTTCAGCTTCTTCTCGGCTCCCAGGAAGTAGGACAGCGAGTTGTAGAACGTACCAGGGACGTTTGCGGTCGCCATGTTCGCCCAACGGTAGGTGACGTTAGCCGAGAAAGCCCAACCGTCCGGACGCAAGCCACTATTATAAGTGTACATGGCGCGTACCGTATAGTTACGGTTAGCTCCCGTCAGCGTCACTCGTTGGCCTGTAGCCATAGCGCTGGGACGGAAATTGTAGTTGTTCGAACCACCCATTCCCGCTACAGCGAAGTTGTTAAACTCGAACGGCAGTGCGTTTTCCACGCCACGGGTCTGTTGATTCAGACCTCCCACGAGTGAATAGCGGAACTGACCGCTCTCCATGTCGTTCATCTGGACACCGTTGATGTAGATCTCATTGTACTTTTGGTTAAAAGCACGATAACGGAAGCGAACAGGGCTCCATGTGTAACCTACTTGCGACGCATAGACATTCTGGTTTGACGAAATAATCGTCACGTTCTGCGACATGTCGTCATCGTCGCCCAACTGAGCTTCCGTGAAAGTGAAGGCTTGCTCGCTGCTGACGGACTCCTGATCAGCCGATTGCTTAGGTTCATCGGTCTGTGCCAGTGCCGTTGTTGCGATGAAAAGTGCCATCACTGCAATTTTGAGCTTTTTCTGCATAAGTTGGTTTTTTTGTTAGTTTAATTAGTAATATTGCCGCAAAGATAATAAATAAAATTTAAAAAACACTATAATTTTATATCTTTTTTCAAAAAAAGTTTGAGATTTTAAAAAAATATCACTATCTTCGCACAAAAATCTGAAACTATTATGAAAAAACTGTTATCATTTATCGCAATCATGTTCCTGGTAGGAACGATGAATGCACAGGCTCAAGAGAAGAAATTCTCAGTTTACGCCATTGGTTTTTATAACCTCGAGAACCTCTTTGACACATGCCACGATGAAGGCCACAACGACTACGAGTATCTGCCCGAGGGTCGTAACAAGTGGACAGGCATGAAGTACACGCACAAATTGCGCAATATGGCCCGCGTACTCGCAGATATGGGTACCGACAAGTTGCCGATGGTTGGTTGTGCCGCCATTGGTGTCTCTGAGGTCGAAAATGCCAAGTGTCTCACCGACCTCTGCAATCAGGAACCCCTGAAAGCCCGCAACTTCCAGTTCTGCCACATCGAAGGTCCCGATCAGCGTGGTGTCGATTGCGGCTTGGTCTACAACCCCTCGTTGTTCACCGTTCGCGACGTCAAGCTTGTACCTTATGTATATGAGAAGCAGGACGACATCGAGAAAGGTCGTGCCACGCGTGGTTTCCTCGTTGTCAGCGGAACGTTGGCCGACGAGCATGTTACCATCATCGTCAATCACCTGCCCTCTCGCGGTGCTGTTTCGTACTATCGCGAGCTCGGTGGCAGTCAGATTCGTGCCGTCAAGGACTCTCTCATTGCCGAAGACCCCAACGTGAAGCTGTTCATCATGGGTGATATGAACGACGACCCCGCTGATGCTTCTATGGCCATCGCACTCGGTGCCAAGCGCAAGATTGAGGAGACCAGCAAAGCTGCCGACCTCTACAATCCATTCTGGGACATCCATGCCAGCGGTACAGGAACCCTGATCTACGACGGAGCGTGGAACCTCTTCGACCAGATCATCCTGTCAAAGTCACTGCTCAACGACAAGGGTCAGCGCGACTTCTCTACGCTCAAGTTCTGGCAGCCACAGATATTCCGTCGCGACTACCTGTTCCAGCAAGAAGGCCGTTACAAGGGCAATACGCTGCGTACACATGCCGGTGGAGTATGGCTCGATGGCTATAGCGACCACCTGCCCACATTGGTTTATCTCGTCAAGGAACAGAAATAATGACAATCATTGGAATCGCTGGCGGTACAGGTTCAGGAAAGACCACCGTCGTCAAGAAAATCGCTCAGGCACTGCCCCCTCACTGTGCTGCTATTGTCCCCTTGGATTCGTACTATAACGATACTACGGATCTCACGGAGGAAGAGCGTCGTGCCATCAATTTCGACCACCCCGATGCTTTCGACTGGAAGTTGCTCACCGAGCATATCATGATGCTAAAAAAAGGGCAGGCCATCGAGCAGCCCACCTATTCTTATATTATCTCCAATCGTCTGCCGGAGACTGTTCATGTCGAGCCGAAGCCCGTCATCATCCTGGAAGGTATCATGACGCTGCACTACAAGAAACTGCGCGACATGATGGATCTGAAGATTTTCGTCGATACCGATGCCGACGTGCGACTCATCCGTAACATCCGTCGTGATGTCGTCGAGCGTGGACGAACCGTTGACATGGTACTTGAGCGCTATGAAAAAGTTCTCAAGCCCATGCACGAACAGTTCATTGAACCCACGAAGCAGTTTGCCGACTTAATCATCCCCTCTGGGGGTGACAACAAGACCGGAATCCACATCCTCCGAACTTACATCGAGGGTATCGTCACCAATGTGTGACTCTATCTCCTCGGCCTGCGTTTCCTCTTGGATAGCCAATGCATCGTCTGCCTCTTTGCGCAGGCGATGTATTTTTAATGCGTTGATCAGTTCTATCACACCATACAGCATCGAGCACCAGCCCAGTATCAGCAATGGCAGCTCGGCCGTTTCCATCGGTTTCAGTATGACAAACAGTCCTATCAACAGAATCACCGACGGCATTACCCAGTAACCGAAAGGCACGTTGCCGAAACGTCGTGCGGCCACCAGTGCCATCAACTGCGTTACGCCACCCAGTATCAACACCGCTGCCAACATGTACATCAGTCCGTTGACAAAGGCATTCGGCGACAGTGTCAGCACCAGTCCCAGTATCACGCTTCCTGCGCCCACGATGGGGAATGTGGGTTGTCCGCCACTCACCACGCGACCCTGCTGGTCAGTAATGGTATATTCCCCTGCATGACTTTTAGCATGCCAATAAGCTATCAGGGCAATGACACCTGACAGCAGGAATAGTGCGCCGATAGCCATTGTCAGCCACGTCACACCATCCTGCGGAAATTTCACGAGCAGCACACCGATGACGATGGCGCATACTGCCCTGAATATCGAACTCTGGAAAATTTTCATTTCAAGGTAATGGTAGACACAGTAACAACCTTCTGACCCATGGTTTCGGTGGTGCTTTCGCCTTTGATGCTCTTCACCCATCCGTCATCCTGCAATTCGTAGGTAACAGTCTCCTTCATGTCCATCTTCAACATGCCAGAAGACATGATCTGGTCAATGTTCTCCTTGACCATAGCAGCCTGATCGGGAGCGCTCTTCTCAACCATCTGGATAAGCATTTCCTTCATTTCGTCCTTCGTCATGTTCAGCGTGGAGTTAGCCACGATGTTCTTACCCTGAACGAAGTACATGCGCTTCATCTTCATGCCATCCTTGCTGACATACTCTTCCTGAGCACCAGTCGTAATGGTCTTACCGTTGAGGGTAAAGGGCGAAGTAGACTCCTGGAAGGACTTCAGCAAGGATTCGGGTGTAAAAGTCTCAACAACCTGCTTCATCAGGTCGTCCTTTGAAACCGCCGCGCTAAGCTGGGGAATGTCCTTCATCAACTGATCGACAATGGATTCCAACCCCTTGGTGAGTTTCGGCTGCACCTCGTCGCTATTGAGGACTTTCTGAATCTTACCTTCCTTGTCAAGACCAATGCGGAAGACGATACCCTTCGTGGCTTCTTGGGCGGCGGCTACCAGTTTGCCGGCAATGTTGTTGGCATCGCACTCGGTCTGCACGTTGTCGGTCACCAAGTCGACAACATAGCCGTCAGCAGTGGCATCAACAATGGTGTACTTGGTCTCATAGTTGACCTTTACGTCACCCTGCATAGGCATGGTAACCGTAGACTGTCCGACGTATGTCTTCACTGCGCCCTTCTCCATTTTGGGGGCTACTTTCATCTGTGCCTGTAAGGCAATGGCTGCGGTCAGCAACAGGCCGACCATCATAAGTTTTTTCATTTGCTTAATGTTTAATTAGATGTTAATTGTTTTATTGTTTTTTGTTCTCTATGAATTCCACGTTGTCAAGGGTGACGCGAGCCGTCTTGGTGTCGATGGCGTTGCCCACCTTATTATATATAAAGCGCGAATCGCTGATGGTGATGTCGTGTACACAGTCAATCCCCTGTATGCCACTGGCCTCGACAGCGGTATGGACGCCACGACAGGTCACGCCACTGATATGTATGTCCTGAAACACAGGAGCCAGCCGCCGCTGTTCCTCCGTCAACGTGGGAAGGGCCTTCTCGTCGCTGCCAGCAGGGCGGTCGACATAGTCACACTGGAACACAATCGCCTGATCCTTGATATCTGTCATCTGGATGTCGGAGATATATAGCTGCTCCGTCTTGCCACCACGTCCGACGCCACTCTTGAAGCGCAGACCGGTATCAGTACCGCTGAAGCGATTATGGCGCACCACGATACGTCGCATGCCACTGATGGTCTCGCTACCCAGCACGAAACCGCCATGGGCATGGAAAACCATATTGTCCTGAATGACAATGTCCTCACAACCATTGGCAGGCGACTTGGGCTTGTAGTTGCCACTCTTCATGCAGAGTCCGTCGTCACCGGCATCTACGGTGCAATTGACAATCAGTCCGATGTTGACGTCGCTGAAGTCAATGGCATCACCGTTCTGGGCGTTCCAGGGACAGCGCACCGTCACTCCGTCGACAATGACGTTCTTACAGTTCAGCGGATGGACATGGAACTTGGGTGAGTTCTGCACCGTTACGCCTTGGATGAGCACGTTCTCGCAATCGGTCAGACGAATCAGGTCGTTGCGCATCTTGTCCTGCTTTTCAGGGGTGTCAGCAATGTTCTGATAGCCTGCCTTCACGTCCCAAGGATACCACAGCTGACCCTTGTCGCGCTCCACGCCACCTATCCTTTCCTGATACATCTTCCATTCGACGTCGCTGACTTTACTACGCTTCACGGGACGCCAGTATTCACCGTTGCCGTCGATAATGCCGTCACCCGTTATGGCAATGTTCTTACGCTTCGAGGCACGAATTCCTGCCAGCGCACGTGATGCCTTCGGATTGGAGTCCACATAGAGCGACTTGTCAGGCGAGAACACGAGGATGGCGTTCTTCTGCAGGTGCAGTTCGATATTATCTTTGAGCATGATCGGCCCCGTCAGCCATACGCCTTCAGGAATAGTCAGCCGTCCGCCGCCCATCTTGGTGAGTTTGCTGATAGCCTTGGCAATGGCCTCCGTGTTCAGCGTCGTGCCGTCGGCTACTCCACCCATGTCGCGAAGGTTCACGCGATTGGCGGGAATCTGGACTTCCTGTACAGGCTTGACATCCACGGGCAACTGCTCATAGTAGCGTGCATAGTCGTGTGGCGGCTGTGGGTTTTCAGCATTCCAGGCAGCCTCAGCAGCATCGAAGCGGTCCAGCTTGTCGAGGTAGTACTTGCGCAGGTCAGCCCATTTATAATAAGGATACTGCGTGGTCGCAACAGGCATCGACACCTCGCGCTCGTTCAACAGCGCCTTCACGAGGATGTCGTCGCTAGAGGTGAGGGGTGAGAGGTTAGAGGTGAGAGACTTCTTGGGGGCGTAGAAGATGAGCTGGATGTTGCAGGCCATGGGGAAAATCTTGTAGTTGCGCCAAACGTTGTCCAACTGATCAAGGTCGCTGACCTGCGCACCACACGAGTCGAGTTCAAGCAGACAGGCCAGCGGCATCACACATACCTCGTGGCCGAAGCGCAGGGTGGCCTGAGTGTGACGGATAGTATCTGCCGTCTCGATGATGTTGCGCAACAGGTTACGCTGCGTGAACGGCATGACGCCACCAGTCAGCGGAGCGGGACCATAATCGACATACCATCCGATGTTACGCATGCGCCACTGTTCGTAGATCTCGTCGTCGGTATAAATCGAGAAGAGGTCGATGTCGGTGTCGTGGCTTTGCATATTGGTGATTACCTCGAAGAGGTTATACATGAACGGCAGTGGCTGGATGTTTTCCTTCACCCATTTGGCATCGCTGAACAGCTCGTCTATGAGGCGGTCGGGGTTGAGGCGCTTGGATGGTGTACGGCGTAACTCGCGGCCCACGCGGCCCTTCGACCTGAGAAACGGCGAGCGAGGTGCATTCAGATAGTATTGCAGGGCCTCGCTGACGTCGTTGTGGATGCGTGCCGTGGGATTGGCAGCAGCCAGTTCCTCGCACTCGGCCATCATCGACAGGATGCAGCGATTGACGACCGTCGAGCGGGCGTCGATCATCACGTCCTTCTGTTTGAAAATCTCCGGGAAGTGCTGTGTCATTCGCCGTCCGATGCCGTGATGCTGACGTTCACCCACGGTGCTCAGGTCACCCAGACGAAGCTGGGCTCCGGCATACTGCCCGTCGAGCGTCGGATAGTCGGCTACTGGCAGGCTTACGAACTGCTCAATCTGTCGCAGCACCTCTTCGCCTTTGGGCGTCAGTTTACCCGCTTTCTGGGCCTGTTGCAAGGGTCGTGTGACGCTGGTATAGCTGTCGGTACTGATGAGCCACCGCGAACCGTGACGTCCGTAGTGCGACATATAGAAAGGCACGTAGCCCTTTGGCGCAGGCGTCAACTGTTGCGTGGCAGGATAATTGTCATAGTCCAGATAGTTACTACCGGCCAGATACTTGTTGGCCGCGATTTCCTCACGTGCCGTCTGTGCCATCAAGCCCGTCGTCAGTGCGAGGGCAAACAGGATGTTGGTTAGTCGTTTCATCATATATGTTATCAGTTTGTTTTTGCTACATTATTTATTAGGGGAGATGATGCGTTGTATCGCCGTATCACCGGGCTTGAACAACAGTCCTTCGCACGTCTTCGCATCAGCCTTGTATTCGCGCAACTCTATCTTGCTCCAGTCTATCTGGTCTGTGCGCTGAGCCAAAGGGGCATGAGGAATGATGCTACCGTCGCGAACCAGTATGATGGCAGGAATCTTGCCTGCCTCGATGGTCTGATAGCCACCCTCATACACCCTACCCGACTGATAGTCAATCCATTTGCCCTTCGGCAGATAGACATCACGGCTATTGCCGCTCTCCATCAGCGGGGCTACGAGCATCTGACTGCCGAACATATATTCATCCTCCACAAGCCAGGCACCCTTGTCCTGCGGAAATTCCACCAGCAAGGCACGCACCATCGGCAGTCCGCGTTCTGAGCAGTCCTTCGCCTGGGCATAGACATAGGGCATCAACCGGTATTTCATCTCGGCACACTCGCGGAAGGCCTTAGTGAACGACTCGCTGATGAGCCAGGGTTCCGTGGGCGGTGCACCGTGGGCCCGGGTGTGGCTCGACAGGAATCCGAAAGGCAACCAGCGGCGATAGATATCCTCGGGCGAGGCCGTCACGAAGCCACCCATATCGTGACTCCAAAAAGAAAATCCGCTCAGTCCGAACGACAGTCCGCCACGCAGGTCGCCCAACATACCTATATTATTCGTAGCCGCATCGCCACCCCAATGCAGGGCATAGCGCTGACTTCCAGCCCAGGCTGAACGTGCCCAGATGATGCCCTCGCCAGGATGATTTTTCTCCACTACTTCCCACAGGGCTTTGTTGTAGCGCAGCGGATAGAGGTTATGCTCATACAGCCCACCCTTGCCGCTATGGTAAAAACCGTTATAGGGCGCTGCCTCGCCGAAGTCACACTTGATGGTCGAAACGCCCTGCTTCATCAGACCCTCAATCTTCGACTGGTACCAACTGACGGTCTCAGGATTCGAGAAGTCGAGAATGGCATCCTCTACGGGCATGCCGCCAGTGGCGTTCACCACGTGCAGACCCCGCTCGATAATCTCAGGGAAGAAGCGGTTCTTGGGCGTGAAGTACGGCAACTGCCATAGACAAGTGTGGAAGCCGTCCTTCGACAGCTGTTTCAGCATGCCGACGGGATCGGGGAAACGGTCCTTTGCAAACTGATAGTCGCATTGCCAATCGACGCCAAACCAACCCGTATCGAAATGGATGACGTCGCTCGGAATCTTGTGGGCACGCAGCTGGCGGGCAATCTCCAGTCCTTCCTTCTGCGAGAAATAGGTAATGCGACTCATCCACGTGCCAAAGCTCCACAGCGGCAACATCGGACTCTTTCCCGTGATGTCCGTATATTCGTTCAAAATGTCCTTGGGCTCGCCAAAGAACACAAAGAAGTCCATCTGTTCGTCGGCCATAAACAGGCGCTGGGCTCCGATATACGAGGCTCCGAAGTCGCAGGTGACGGGTGCCGACGTGTGCATAAAGATACCGTAGCCGCGATTCGAGAAGTAGAACGGCACGGGCTTATACTGTCCGTCGGTCTCAGGCCCCTGCGGGTCGGTCACGCTCAGATGCACCTTCTGACCTACCTTGTTCAGCGACGTAAACGACTCACCGCAACCATAGATCCGCTCGCCTGGCGACAGCAGGAACACAGGATTGATACTCCTTGAATTATCGCTGCCGCGCTTGATAAACGAGAACGGCAACAGCTTCACCTGCGTCGAGTCGTTGTCAATGATATGGCGTGTCTGCGTCAACACCTTCCCCTTTGCGTCCTTCACCACGATGCGGAAAGGATACGGCTGAATCTCAATGCTACCGTATTCGGTCGCGTACACATAGGGACTGTCCCCTGTGTGCGTAGCTTGCGGAGCACATGGGGACTGTCCCTTGCGTGTCTCGCGTGTCTTGAATGCCTCGCAGAACATCACGTCGCTCTGATCGTCGCACTTCGGCTCCACTGGCGTCGTCAACATCCGGATGCGGGCTGTCCTCGGCGTAATCCATTCCACCTTGATTTTCAGCGCAGGGTCGTTCTCGTATGCAGCATCGGGGAAGTCCAGCATCTGCATCCGCACGGGCCAGTAGCCGTTCAGGTTAAACGCCTGTCGCGGACTCAGCCGATAGCGCTTCCACTGCACCAGCCCTTCGCCCTTCTGGGCGTCGAACCTCACCAGCGAGTCTGCCAGGAAATACGTGTTCGACAGGTCATAGAAGTCCGTCGACACGTCTTTTTGCATACATTGCAGGTACTGCACACCCGCATTCGTCTGAATCTGCGCCGTGGCCAAACCAGCCCAACAGGCAACCGTCAACAATAACATAAACTTTTTCATGCTGCGAAGGTACGAAAAAAAAACGAACCCACCAAACGATGAGCCCGATTTTTGCTGATTTCCACACAATGATAGCAGCATACAAAATTTAAACATAATATTTTGCATCATTCTCTGAGAAACAGCAGACAATGATTTCCCCTTGATAGCCATTCCGCAAATGCTCATTCAGCACACGTTTGGCAATCAGCGCAGCCTCATCTTTTGGAAAACCATAGACGCCCGTACTGATACAAGAGAACGCGATGCTCATAATACCATTCTCCTCAGCCAGACGCATGGCCGTATCATAGCACGACGCCAACAATTCTCTTTCATGCTGATTGCCCCCATACCATATAGGCCCTACGGTATGAATAACCTTTTTGCAAGGCAGATTATAGGCATCCGTCATCTTGCTCTGTCCAGTCTCGCAGCCTCCCAGCGTCCTACATTCCTTCAACAAGTCCGGTCCCGCAGCACGATGGATTGCTCCATCCACACCGCCACCGCCCAGCAACGACCTATTGGCTGCATTCACAATGGCATCCACCTTCAACGTAGTGATGTCACCAACTACAATCTTAATCTCTCCCATAGTCTCCATAATCGTCAATCATTCTATTTCTCTGCCGCGAAGGTACTACTTTTTTTCCAAATAGCAATGATTTTTAATTACTATTTATTGAAAATCAGAATTTTTTTATTATTTTCTTGCGGATTCCAATATTATTCCGTAACTTTGCATCCGAAATGAGAATAGTATCACATAGACGATTAGTTGAGTTCTACAGCTCGGAAGGGCATGGAGACTCTCAAGCTGCACTCGAACGCTGGTATGACATTGCAGACAAGGCAGAATGGAAGAACCTGTCAGACATAAAGGTTGATTTCCCTGCAACAGACTACGTTGGCAATCAGCATTATGTTTTCAACATACGTGGCAATAAATATCGTCTTGTGGTGGTGGTAAAATTCACAATCGGACATGTATTCATCCGATTTGTAGGCACTCATAGTGAATACGATAAAATAGATGCTTCAACAATTTAATGATTAGATGTATGAGCAAGGTAAAAAAGGAACAATATGAATTCGCATTGGCAAGGGTCGAAGAGCTATTGCCATTGGTAGATGACAACACCCCCGCGAATGACCGCAATGCTGTTGAGCTGACCATGATGTCAGATATTATCATCGACTACGAGAAAGAGCATTATCCTATCGGTAAACCGACGGTTGCTCAACTAATCCAATTGTCTTTGGACGAGAAGAACATGAGCCAAAAGCAATTGGCTGAAGAAATCGGGGTCAGCCCATCGCGAATAAATGACTATGTTTCTGGTCGTGCTGAACCGACTCTTAAGATTGCCCGTATGCTCTGCGTGACGCTTGGCATCACCCCGGCTGCTATGCTTGGCTGCTAAAACCACGAAAAAAAAGTGAGCTGACCAAACATCAGCCCACCTTTTTTAAAATCTTGATGTTCTACATCGAGCCCGCTCACGCTCGACAATGCTCAAATGCGATTTGGCATTGTTCTCGCTTACTCGCGGCCTTAACTCTTGCCTATCCGTTTAATCCGCTAGATCCGTGGTCGTCTAAAACAGCGGTCCGAATCCCATACACGAGGTTGTTCCCAGCGCCGTGGCGGCCGCCGTGATGGCTGCTACTATCACCTTCAACAGCACATCCCAAAATCGCTTGTTCTTCATAAT
>ONKX01000019.1 GCA_900318555.1 uncultured Prevotellaceae bacterium
AGTATAATAAGGTTGATAATCATTGAGCATCAGGGTATCGTTGGCTTCAAGAGAGAAATCATACAACATATGCATACCCTGTGTTCCCTCTCTGCAAACATACACTTTCTTGTCTTCTTCGTACCAGGCTCCCACTTTGCTCAAGGAGGACGTTTGCGTTAAAGCACTATAATCTGCGTAATCTGGATTGACATATCGCTGACACCACATCTGCTTGCACGTCTTGCCGTTGACAATCGTGTCGCCATCGAAGTAGTAATAATCAACGACCTGCACAGGACTTTCTGGACTGCTCGGAATGGTTCCCACCTTCCACACCTTACCATCTTCGACAAACGGACGATAGGCCATATCGTCATCAGGCTTCGGCCAAACGTCATAAAGCACTTCTCCATTGCGCTCGAAATGAACAAGCATGGAGCGGTAGTGGCGCTCAGGATATAAATTTCCATCATAATCAAACATTCTTAAAGCACCATACGGGTTTGGTGGTCCTAACAGACATTCTCCGTCATTCCATTCAGTTATGCCAATTCCTTCGATGATACGTCCACCGTTTGTGTCAATTAATTGTGGATTATCATATATGCCACATTCAGGGGCTTTGCCGTCCAAATCCACGTACTTTAGCGGTCTTACGCCGCCGAAGTAACCTTCCTTTATCTCGTCTATGATGCCATAGTAATGATGATATTGCACTATGCCAGTCGTATTTGACATAGTTATATCCGTATAATAAATTCCTTTTCCAATGCTCCAATCAAACTGGTATGCTTCTCCTGGCCATGGTACATAAGTATTCCCATCATAGTCACGAACAGGTACCGATACAAAGGTGCCATTATGCCCATATATGTTTTCCGCTTGTTCACCTTCCATTACCATAAGTGTAAGAGAATCTGTCCATTCAGGGCCGTTGGAATATACTTTTTTGAATGTTTGAATATTATCCGACTCCCCTTGTACATACTCCCCCTTCACATAATACTCTATCGTCTCAAAGTTCGGCACCCATTCGTCGCCTACCTTCGAATACCAGTTGTCGTACTTCAGCGTATCCAGCCTTATCTCCGTCCACTTCGTTCCTTCGGGGAAATACTCTTCTGTCGGCTGCGTATTTGAGGTATATTCAATGCGTTCGAACTGTTCGTCTTCAAATCGGAACAGCCCGTCGACTCTGGTAGCCACCCAGATTGCTTTCCCATCAATCAGCAGATCAGTCACACGGGCATCAGTAGGTAGCTGATAAGAGGTAAACTCAGCACCGTCGTATTTATACAACAGATTGTTGCAGCCGAACCAGACGTTGTTGTCGACATCAACAGCCAGTCCAAGAGTCCTTAACTTCCCGTACTCGGGAAGCGGGCTATTCTTGCTATTGAACAGTTTCGTGCTGTTACCGTCATAACACAAAATGCCATTGAATGTGTCGTTAAACCACACATTACCCTGCTTGTCTATATCCATATTGTAGGCATCACAATATCTTGTGGTAACCGTCTTTACCTCTTGGTCCTTGGTGATGTATCCCAAGGAACCGTCAAAATTTGGTCCATTGCTACAAAACCAAATCGTGCCGTCAGCACTTTGCTTCAACGCACTATAAGCCACCCAAGAACTGAATAGTGCCTGAGGCTGGGTATATTTCTCCCAAGCTATGCCATCGTATTTATAGATATAATATAATCCGCCAAGCCACAGATTTCCGTCAGAGTCGTATAACACTTCCTCAAAGGATTGATTGGTAAAGAAGGGGGTATTGTACCTATTATAGTTCCTGAATACTCTACCGTCAAACTCACTGACGCCATTATCGTATGAACCCACTAGCACCTTCCCGTTACGGCAGGTCACACTGATAAGGTCGTCAGAACACAACCCGTTGTTGAAACGAGTATAAGTCGTATGCTCACCAGTCAGCTTGTTGTACTTCACCAAGCCGGCATTGGTCGCAAGCCACAGATTATCACCGTCCATCGCCATCTGGCGGATCCAGTTGTTTGCTGTCTGGGCATAGCCACTTAACGAAAGCAGTACATACACAATAAATAATAATGTCCGTTTCATATCTGTTTGTTTTTTTGTTATCTGCTGTTGAGTATCTGTTCCAGAGTGATATCTGGATTGCTCTCTCCGAACACGTCCTTCTTCAGTTTGAGTTTGCGGTGCTGGACGGCAGAGACGGTGATGCAGTAGATGTTGCCGATGGTGCGGTTGCTGAGGCCGAGCCGCGTGAGGATACACAGACGGATGTCGTCTTCCTGCATAGTAGGGTATTGTTCGCGAATCTTGGCAAAGCGGTTACCATCGATGGCGTTGAGCGTACGTTCTATCTCACTCCATTCGTGCGGACTGAGGTAGATGACCGAATCGCCGCCCTGGTTAAGCTTCTTCAGCGCTTCCGTGCGTTCGAGGATGAAGTTTTGCAGGAATGTCACCACTTCATTGGCCTGATGCAATAAGGTCTTCTGATGCTCTGCCTCTTGCTGTAGTTGGCGTTTCTCCTGTTCTTTCTTGAGTAGCTCGTTTTCCAGTTTCGATTGCTCATAGGCCCGTTGCTGACGAAGCATACGGATGCGATAGCGAAGGGCTAACACTGTTGCAAGAAGGATGACCACAGCGGCAATGATGACAATAAGGAGTGTACGACCATACATCTGTGAACGGTATTCCAGTTGCTGGTTCTCCATTTCCTGTCGCAACGTCTCCTGATAATACTCGTCTTTCTGTTCAAGTGCCTTGTAATAGAAACCTTCTATTTGCTCGAAGGCTTCTTCCACGCTGTCCTCCACCTGTGTAGCGCCCATCCTTCGAAGTGCTATGTTTGCGAGGCTGCTCTGCACGATATATGCCAGATGCACGTCACTACCTGGATCAATCTGCCGATAGATGGTTTCTGCCGAATCGAGCATGTTCAGGCTGAGGTAACTGCGAGCCAGCACTTGCAAGGTGCCTGATCTCAGTTCGGTTGTAGCTGTCGATTCTGCCCGATGGGCGTAGTCGAGTGCCAGACGATAGTCATCCCTAGCCCAAGCGATGTTTGCAAGACTGGTAAGCGTCTGACACATCAAGTCCGCCATCTGGTTTTTCTCAGCGATATCGTAAGCACGACGGATGAAATCGAGTGCTTCGTCGTAAGAACCCTCGGTGGTGTAAGCCAATTGTGCGGCATAGGTGCCTGCATAGTCGAGTAACATGACGTAGTTGCGCTCATCATCGGGATGCTGCTCATAGATGGCCAGGGCTTTCTTCATCAGTCGCAATGCTTCTTCGGGATTGCTCTGCGACAATGCTTCCGCCAAGCGTTGATACGCGATATAATAGGTGTGCCAATCCTCAGAGGCCTCAGCCAATTGGATGGTCTTTCGCAGCAAAGTCTCGCCCTGACGGATGCTGTCGTTGGCAAAAGCAGTCTGGGCCTCCTCCAGACAACGTGCTGCCGTCTGTGAATCCGCCCCCTGCTGTTGCTGACTGCAAGCAGCCATCAGAACGACTATCATGAATATGTACAACGACCTTGTAAACATTGTTATCGATTCTTCGTCAGTTCTCGGTTGCAAAGTTACGACATTTTTTCCAAAGTTGTATCAGTTACCTATGGAAAAGATACAAAGGAGAGAAAACAGGAAACGTCTGCAAATCAATGAATTATAAAAAACCGAACATCCCGCCCTATGGAAAGTTTCTAATGAAGGTATGGAAAAGAGCAACAAATGCGTCGCCTTCCAGGCTGAACGGCTGACGGTAACGGGCAGTTGAAGGGGAAGAGTGCCGTGCAAACAGGGAGAAAGTGCCGATGTAAAAGGGAGCGAATGCCTAGGTAAGCGGATTCGGGCGGCCGCCCGCATTAATGTGGGCGGCCGTGCTTATTATTGCGGGCGGGAGGCCGCATTATTGCGACCGCCCGCCCGTATCCGAGTTTTATACCTTAAAAGGTTGACACAAAACAATACTTTCGGAGAAATCAAAAATACTCCAAGAGTATTCAAAATTTCGTTCGGAGTATTGATTTTTAGTGCCGGCATCGTTTGCTGTATAGGAAAAAAAAGAATGAATTTTTTTGTTTTGTGCTCACTTATTCGTACCTTTTCGCTTTGCGAGAAGATAGGCTGCATCTCGGAAATAAAAGAAAAAAATCCGTTTTTTCTTTGTATTTCGCTCGATTTACACTATCTTTGCAGCGAAATGGCAAAGAACCTATATATCATCAGCGGTTGCAACGGGGCCGGTAAGACAACGGCTTCGTATACCGTGCTGCCAGAAATATTGGATTGCAGGGAGTTTGTCAATGCTGATGAGATAGCACGAGACTTGTCACCGTTCAACCCAGAGAGTGTGGCTATCGAGGCAGGTCGTTTGATGTTGAGTCGTATTGAGGAATAGTGAAACTCCTCGTAAAAAGATTGCTATTGGTGGGAAAAATGCTGATATTGAGATATATTATCATAAATTGTACGAAAACATGAAGGCTTATGTCAAATAAAGAAATAAAAGAATTTACCCGCAAATTGGAAGATGGACTCCAAATTGCAGAAAAGCGAATGCTCGAGGAGAAAGCACTTCGTGGCGAAGATATTATCGTGTCTTCTGACGGTAAGACTATAGAACGTATTCCCGCAAAACAGTTATTATAAACATTAAACATCATCGTGCTCACATACTGTAAACACTATATTCTGCTGATTGGTTTGGCGTTTTTCGCTGTATCAAGCATCCATGCGGACGACTTGGAACAGCGGAAACAAATTCAATAACACAAGATTCCACAAGTTCATTAAGACTTACGGAATCTTGCTTTATCTCCAAATGATCAATGGCACCGTCCCCGTGATCATCTAATTTTAATCAAAGATATGAATTATTATTGATTTATGCTCACTTTAACACTATTTTTTTATCATTGGTATCTTAATTGTCTTTGTTCCTGTCTTGATAATGTATACAGCATTAGACGGCAAAGCGATGTGCGCTTTACTACCAGTACTACTGAAACTCCTAACCAGTTGACCGTTCAATAGATAGACATTGATGAGTTCACCCTCTTTGGCATTCTCAATGACAATGCCTTCTGCATCGCCCAACACCCTCATACCGTTTTGCTCTGGTTTCGTGATACCCGTCTGACTTTGTTCTAATGCAATGCGGACAACAGCATCGCCCTTGACGACGGGTGTCTGAATGTAATTCTCCTTACCGCCCTTGTTGGTAATGTCCTCGCCATTATAAGTAATGCTGTGCACCTGCCAGCCTTCTTCCTCGATGATGCGACAGCCATAGGTTTTGTCGATATCTACCAGAATGCGTACACGCCCCATCTCATTTTGCACAATGTCGAGATTGGCTTGGGCTACACCGAAGAACACCCAGATTCCACCCTCGGGCTTGATTGTGCTGATGGTC
This sequence comes from uncultured Prevotellaceae bacterium, assembly GCA_900318555.1. Lineage (GTDB taxonomy): Bacteria > Bacteroidota > Bacteroidia > Bacteroidales > Bacteroidaceae > Prevotella. The sequence continues at coordinate 5,401 of ONKX01000019.1, forward strand.
AGCTGGTTGTCCTTCACGTTCTTACCCAGATAGTCTGTGCCTCCCGAATACCTTTGCTCCACTTCGCGCACCCTCTTGCCTTCGTCAGGCAGGAAGGTAAGGGTAAACGGCTCTCCCTCCGGCACGAGCAGCGAGGACTCGCCTTCAGAGAATTGCTGCCCATTGTAACTGACACGTCCGCCTCCCTGCCAAATAGTCAGCGGAACAGCCTGATAAAGCGTTCCCGGGTCGTACTCCGTCACTTGTCTGAAATTCTTCCAGAAGTCAGCCTTGGCGTAAGTATCCTTGCTACCTGTGGGAACTTTGAGTTCTGCCTCGTTGAACAGGTCGAGGATGTCCTGCGAGAACGTTGACGAACCATACGAACTCGGCTTACGGCCACGAACTGTCAGTTGTCTGAGGCTTTTACAGCCCTCGAAGGCATCACCTGCTATATTCTTTACATTCTCGCCAATGGTCAGACTCTTCAGGCTTTTACAATAGCTGAACATGCCCATCTGAATGTATTTTATCGCTCTGGGCAGCGTCACCTCCGTCAGACTGGAGCAATTGCTGAACACACGCTGTCCCATTTCGTAAACACTGTTGGGCAACACAATTTCTTTTAGCGACGTACAGCCGGCAAAGGCTTCGGAAAGAACCCTTAGTGTACCTTCTGGGACGGTGAAACTCTCCAAGGCGCTACAGCCGTTGAATCCGCTTAACTCTTCGATCTTTCCACCCAGAACGACAGTCGTCAACTTGCTACAATATGCGAAGCAACCGGAACGGATGCTTTTCAGATTGCTGTGGGTGGTGACCTTCCTCAGATTATAACAACCGCTGAACACATCACCATCGAGGGTTTGCAGACTTTCGGGCAGGTCGATCTCCGTCAGATTCTGACAGCCTTGGAAAGCTTCTCTTTTGATGGTCGTCAGTCCCTTGGGGAAGTGAATCTCCTTCAGCGGGAGTCCTTCAAAGGCCTCGGCACCGATCTCCTTCAGGTTATCGGGCAGATGGATTTCCTCCAATCGGCAGTCTTTGAAGCAACTCTCACCCAGTGCCCTGATGCCGTCAGGCAGGTTGATGCTTTTCACGCCGGAATAGCGGAAGGCATTGTCGCCTATCGTCGTAATGGACTTAGGCAGTATGATGTTATCTACCCGCGTCAGAAATACCTGTTGCCAGCCGGATTCGGTATTTCCAATGGCTGTCACCGTCAGTTGGCGACCATTATACTCAACGGTTTCAGGTATCTCGAAACGCGTAGTGTCGCGGGGCGAGAATCCCCACTCGCCTTGCTCTCCGATGTTCACTTCCACCACGCTGACAGTCGTCGGCGAGGTAATCGAATAGCTGATGTAGCCTTGCTTGAAGTCGGCTGCCTGTGTGCTGCCTGCTATGAGCAGACAGAGTAATAGTATCTTTGTTTTCATTTCTTCTCGTATTTTACTTTGATTTCCACATCTTCTCTCGGCCACATCTGAATGGTCTTCGGCTGGCTATCGGTGGCCGTATAGGTCTCCTTCCACGGATTGCCATAAGGGTAGGTCTTCATCCAGGGACCATACGAAATCGTGGCGCGATAGCCTTCAGCGGGCATGATGGTGACGTTGGTCTCATTGTCACGTTCGCAGAGAAACTCCAATCCGCCCTGCTCATCCTGATAGACGGCCAGCGAGGCGGTATAGAAGCCGATGTCTACCCCAATGTCAAGGTCTTCTGTGACGTCAATAATCAGCGTGCCGTCCTTGCAGTCCTGCAGGCGTTCGACACCGTTAACCGTCATCCCCCTCAGGTAACGGGTAGTGCCATCGGCAAACATATTCTTATCAAATGTAAAGCGGACAGTGAGCACACTGCCCTTGGGCTGCTCCAAGTGCTTTTCGAGCAGGATTTCCTCATCATTCACGAAGGTATTGTAACCATTCGTCTTGACGTCTATCAGACAGTATTCCGTGCCACTGGTGTTCTCCTCTGCTATATTGCAGAACTGCTGCCAATAATCCAAGTGCAGATACTTGTTCTTCTGACCCTCAGGCACGTACAATGTTCCAAAATAGAAAGAAAGGGGAGAGAAATAGTTGTTCCACCGGTTTAGCTCGTCCAGCTTGTCAGTGCGCAAATAGACACGCTCGAGACTGCGGCAGTTCTTGAAAGCCTCATAGCCCAGCCGTTCCATATTCGGACCCAGCACTACCGACTGCAACCCGCTGCTCTCAAAGGCATTGGCACCGATTCGGCTCACCGTTTCCGGCAAATCCAGCTGTTTTAGGTTCTTACACCCCTCAAACGCCCTTTCAGGAATGACCGCAAGGGCGATGCCTTCCCAGTTAACCGTTTCCAACGCCGTACACCCACTAAAGACCTCCTCGCCAAGCGTTTTCAGTGTTGCCGGAACAGTCACACTACGCAGACCTGTACATTGTTTGAAACATCCTTTGCCTATCGTGGTAACCGTTGCCGGCACAGTCATCTCCTCAAACCGTTCGCAGCGGTTAAACTCGTAGTTGCCCACCGACTCAATCACGTCATTCCAATGGAATTCCTTCAACTTCGTGCAGCCTTCGAAATTACCATCCCCAAGCGTCCTCAGACTATCGGGCAGCGTGAAACTCTCCAATGCCGTACAGTTCAGGAAATTGGTGTAACCCATGGAAGTCATCGTCTTGGGAAGTACAATCTCTTTCAGATTCTTACACCATTCGAAACACGCGTTCGACAACTCTGTCATCGTCTCGGGTAGCCTGACACGTTCCAGCGAATCACAGAAGCCGAACGCATATTCAGTTATGGCCGTCACCTTCAGCTGCCGGCCTTCGTAAGTCACAGATTCGGGAATCACCAGATTGCCCTTCGCCTTCGTGTTTCCGTAATTATAGCCCACCTGGGCCGTGGTGTCCGTCAGACAAGAGTATTTGATGCCTTCATACTCAAATTCCTGAGCTAATGCTGGTCTGCAGACTAGCACACAAAAGCTCAACAAAACAAGAATTCTGTTCTTCATCATACAATCATTTTGTAATTTCGACCTGCTAAAGCTGCGATTAAGCAAAGGCCATCGAACTTGCTCGAATAGGCTAAGCTTGAGTAGCTTCGCACGCTAACAACATGCAAAGGTATAAATAATAATTGAGCCTACCAAACAATAGCCTCAGTTTTTGTAGTCGCTCATTAAATACTACCTGCGTCTCGTCACCTTACTGACTGAGCGATCTGCTCCCTAATCGTTGGGCACGATTCAAGCAATGTCGACCCGACATTGGCGGGCAGAGTGGCGGACAGCAGGGAAGGTGTTAGCGAAAGCCAAGAGAGAATACAGGCAATACTACAGTTGTAATCGAAAATACTTTTGGAGTATTTGAAATTTCTTTCGGACTATTGCATTTTAGTGCCGGTAAACTCGGAGTTTAGCGGTTCCAAGCTTAAGGTTTACCTGACGTTTTCTGATTTTGGTTGACTATCGCGTGACTACCCCTCACCCCTCACTCAAATCTTTGGGAAAGCCTTTGTAGAGAGGGGCTGAGAGGCAGTGAGGGGTAGGGTTAACCCTACACTCACCCTACACTGACCCCTCACTCAAGTCGAAGCCAACAAGGAACGCGAAGGAAGCTAACGGACAGGCAACTTCTTGCTCACAGGAAAGCAGCTTCTTGCTCGTCGTTATTCCGCAGGGAGCGATTGCAACGCCACACTCTGACCGTGGTCAGAGAACTCTGAGTTCGTAAGGAGCGAACTGCCAGTCCGTCGGGCTCGGACTGACAGTTTGCATTAATGAGATTGCTGAACAAATCTAGAGCCCAAACCATAAGAGTAGATGAACCGATATCAATTAGTGAGGGGTGAGGTAAAGGTGAGTGAGGGGCTAAGAGCACCCATCACCCACTCTCAAGGCCTTTGTACAAAGCTGATTCCAGCGTTTTGAGTGAGGGGTGAGGGGTGTCTTTGCACAAATCAAGGAACTTTTGTAGAAAGAGCTTGAAAAAACGAAGGATTTATTAATACTTTTTCACCCCCGTTAAGGCAGTGTTGATAGACTGTGACGCTAATTGATGCCTGGCGTGGGAGGTAGATAAGGTTTTAAGGATCTCTGAAGATGCCTCTAAATACAGGTATTGACGGATATCTCATCTCTTTAGGCCCACGAAAGCCTTGCCATAGGGTTGCTCCCAGTCTGCTCTGGGGTTGCTCTAAGGATGTTCCGAGTTTTTACCAACATAATGAATGGGATGAGCGAAATACCGAAAATATTTAAGATAATTAACGATTTCGTCCAACGTTAGCAGGCAGTTGAAGGGAAAGAGTGCCGTGCAAACAGGGGGAAAGTGCCGATGTAAAAGGGAGCGAATGCCTAGGTAAGCGGATTCGGGCGGCCGCCCGAATTAATGTGGGCGGCCGCGCTTATTATTGCGGGCGGGAGGCCGCATTATTGCGACCGCCCGCCCGTAACCGAGTTTTATAAGGCTGCGTTATTGAAAATTAAGCGTGCGTTATTGATGAACAATGAGCAGTTATTATCGGAAAAGGCTCCATCTCTCCCATCGGGCGTCGCAAAGCCCTTTAAATAAAGGGATTTCGCCATTTTCATCTCTCCCTTCATCCCTCCCATACTTTCAGTTAAATATCATAGATGAGGCAGATGGCGACGATAGCGGTCGTCAGATAAACCAGTTTCAGTGGAAGGCCGATGCGCAGGTAGTCCGTTGCACGATAACCTCCCGGACCATAGACCAGCAGATTGAGCGGTGAACTGACGGGTGTCAGGAAGGCTGAATTGACCGACAGCAAAAGGGCGATGGCATACGGAAGTAGCGGACACCCTAAATCTAAAGTGGTTGCATAGACGATGGGGAACATCAATACGATGGCTGACGAATTGGACACGAACTCAGTGACTATCGCTGCCATCACACAAAGGGCAATCAATACCAGGAGAGGATTGTTGCCGCAAAGACTGAATACGCCCGTCGCCACATAATCGGCAATGCCGGTCTTCTGGATGGCCGTACTGATGGCGATACCGCCTGCCAGGGTGATGATGATTTCCCAATTGATGGAGTTCATGGCCTGCGTTGGCGTGCAGCAGCGGAACACCAACATGGCGCTAGCGGCGAGGAAAGCGCTCTGCAGCAGCGACATAACGCCTGTAGTGGTCAATACCACCATACCAATCATAATGGCCGCCGAAATCAATGGTTTCAAGCCTTGCACAGGTATTTCGGTAGAGTCGAAGAAATGCACCATCGACTTCATAGCATCGGTATTGACCTTAATGCGAGGCGTGCTGGCAAAAAGCAGCGAGTCGCCGGCATGCAGAACCACCTCACGAGGTGGTTCGTTGATACGCTCACCCTTACGCGACACGGCTATCAGCGTCATGTTGCTATCATGCTCGAAAGTGGTATCACTCAAGCGTTTTCCTATCAGGTTGCTGCCAAAACAGACGTAGGCCGTATTGAGTTGCCGCTTACTCCTTTTTCCACTGACGCTGAATACGGGATGATCGGAAGAGACAAACCCCATCTCCTTAGCCAATTCAAGCAAATCGTCAATCTGTCCCGAAAAGATCAGCCTGTCGCCGCCCATCAGGGGCTCATCGTCACTCACTGGCGACATTTGCCGGTAGTTGTCGAAATGAATGAGTTCCACGAGACTGCCGGCTTTCACATGGTTCAGTCCCAGTTCTCCGATGGTCTTGCCGATATGGGGATTATTCGAAGTGACAAGCATTTCGACTGTATAGTCGCTGGTACGGTCAAAAACCAATTCCGAGCTGGTGATGTCAGGCAACAGTCGGCGGAAGATGATGAGTACCAGCGTGGTAACCGCAAAACATAACAACGCGGGGAGGAAAGAGGTAAGGATACCCAAGGGCTCCCCAGTTTGTTGTTCATACATGCCGACGAGCAACAACGTCGTCGGCGTGGCGATGGCAATCAGAGAACCGCCCATGACGCTGGCATAGCTCATGGGTATGAGCAGCTTGGAGGGGTTGACGCCTATTTTCTTGGACCAGAACTTGACAACGTCCACAAAGAGTGCAACAACAGAGGTATTGTTCACAAATGCACTCAGCATTCCTACGGGCAGCATCAGGCGCAGCAGAGCCGCAGTCTCGCCCTTCGGCCGTCCAAGCACATGTTTCGTAATCCACTGAAGCACACCCGTGTAGGATAGTCCTGTGGCTATGACGAACATGATACCCACAACGATGAGCGAAGGATTGATGAAACCTGAAAAAGCTTGGGTGAAGTCTAGCACACCCGTCAAAAACAATATGCCGACGGCACCCAGAAAGACCACGTCAGACCTGAGCCGCGTAAATAACAGCGTAGCCATCAACGCAACAAGTGTTACGATAGTAATCCAGGCATCAAGTCTTAAGTCTATGAGCATTCTTTTTTTTAGGTAGTACCCCGACCGCGAATCGAACGCGGAACTAAGTCTTAGGAGGACCTTGTTATATCCATTTAACTATCAGGGCATGCTTTTTCGTGTGCAAAGGTAATCATTTTCCGCGAAAAATGATTACCTTTGCAGCAGAAAATAACTTAAAAAGCAAAAATTATGGGAAAATTAGTGATTAACTCGTACGACGAGTTTGCTGCCCATCTGGGCGAAGAGTTAGGAAAGAGTGAGTGGCTGCAGGTCGATCAGGACCGCATCAACCTGTTTGCCGATGCTACGTTGGACCACCAGTGGATTCATGTTGACGTGGAGCGTGCCAAGGAAGAGAGTCCGTATAAGTCGACCATTGCCCACGGATATCTGACGCTGTCGTTGCTGCCCTACTTGTGGGACCAGATTATCGAGGTGAACAACATTAAGATGTTGGTGAACTACGGCATGAACGACATGCGTTTCGGCCAGCCCGTGATTACGGGCAGTCGCGTGCGACTGGTGACGAAACTGCACAATATTCAAGACCTGCGCGGCATCTGCAAGGCAGAAATCAAGTTCTCCATCGAGATTGAAGGTCAGCGCAAGCCCGCCCTGGAAGGCATTGCAGCGTTCCTTTATTATTTTAACTAGATGTTCTAGAGGATCTAGATTTTCTAGAGATTCTAGAAGTTCTAGAAATTTTAGAAAAATAAATCAGCCCGCTCGGATGTGAGCGGGCTGATTTATATATATAATAAGGTGTAAGCCTTATGCCTTTGCAGCATCTACGTCATCCTCACGGATGGTACGACCCATCACGAGGAAGGCTGTAGGAGCAGCGATGAACAGCGACGACAAGGTACCGATGATAACACCCAGAATCATTGCGAACGAGAAGCTGCGGATAGAGTCACCACCGAGGATGAAGATACACAGCAACACGATCAACGTCGTGACAGAGGTGTTGATGGTACGAGCCAGCGTCTGGTTCAGCGAGTCGTTGAACAGTTGCTGACGGTCGCGCTTGCCATAGAGCTGGAAGTTCTCACGGATACGGTCGAATACCACCACCTTATCGTTGATAGAGTAACCGATCACCGTCAGGATAGCACCAATGAACACCTGGTCGATTTCCAGTGACATGGGTACCCAACCCCACAGAACGCTGTAGAAGCCGATAACTACCAGTGCATCGAGAGCCAGTGCGATGGTAGCACCCGTAGAGAATGCCACATTGCGGAAGCGGATCAGGATGTAGAGGAAAATAGCAATCAGAGCGATGATGACACTGACGATAGCACCGTAAGTGATATCCTTAGCGACAGCAGGACCTACCTTTGCCGAACTGATGATAGAACCACCCTCGCGGACGTCAGGATTCTTGAAGTCCTCAACCTTAGCCTGGCTAACGAAGCCGCCCTGCTTCAGAGCGTTGTACAGAATGGTCTCTGCCTGGTCGTCAACATCAGGATTGTTCGACTCGATATCCCAGTTGGTAGATACGCGGATGGTCTTGCCATCGGTACCCAGAGCGATAACAGAGGTGTTAGCCTCCTTGCCGGCATTCTCGCCAACGCTGTTGATGAAGGCACCTGCCAAAGCAGCGCGGACATCCTCAACGTGAGTCTCCTTGTCGAGTGTTACCACATAGTTACGACCACCGGTGAAGTCGATGCTCTGGCTCAGGCCACGAACGAAGAACGAACCGATGAAGATGATAGCTGCAACACCCCAAATAGCGAACGACTTCTTGTACATACCCATGAAATTGTACTTGGCGTTCTGCATCAAGTTCTTTGAGTAACCAGTCACGAAGGTGAGGTCGAGCCACTTGTCCTTCTTCAGACGGTTCTCATAAACCAGACGGGTCAGGAACACAGCGGTAAAGAACGAGCAGAAGATACCGATGATCCAAGTGGTAGCGAAGCCCTTGACAGGACCTGTACCGAAGAACAACAGGATGAAACCGGTGATCAGAGAGGTCACGTTAGAGTCGAAAATAGCACTGAATGCGTTAGAGTAACCCTTCGTCACAGCCTCCTTCATACCCAAACCGCGACGCAGCTCTTCCTTGATACGCTCGTAGATAAGCACGTTAGCATCCACAGCAGTACCCAGCGTCAGCACGATACCGGCGATACCCGGCATGGTCAACGCAGCCTGGAACGAGGTAAGAATACCCAGTGTGAAGAACAGGTTGAACAGCAGAGCGATATCGGCCATGATACCAGGAATGAAGCCGTACAGCATGATCATGTAGATCATCAGCAGCACGAAAGCTACAATGAACGAGATGACACCCTGCTTGATAGACTGAGCACCCAGAGAAGGACCAACGACTTCTTCCTGAACGATGCGGGTAGGAGCCGGCATCTTACCAGAGTTCAGCGTGTTAGCCAAGTCCTTGGTATCCTCGATGGTAAAGTTACCAGTAATCTGAGAGTTACCACCGTCAATCTGAGTCAGGATACGGGGAGCAGAATAAACAGCGTCGTCCAGTACGATAGCTACGCCACGACCGATGTTCTGCTTGGTAATCTGGCTCCAACGGCGAGCACCGTCAGAGTTCATCTGCATAGACACAGAAGGATGACCCATCTGGTCGAAGTCGTCCTTAGAAGAGGTAATCACGTCACCCTCCAGCGGAGCACGGCCGTTAGGCTCGGTAATCTTCAGAGCATACAGAGCGAAGACGTCGCCCTTGGTGTTCTCACCGCCAAAGTCTTCAGCCTTGGCACCCCAGCGCAGCTTGCACTCTGCAGGCAGCACGGTAGCGGCAATCTGAGAATAGATAACCTTGTTGACGTCAGCTGTGTCGCGAGCGTTGGCGTAACCAACGATAGCCAGTCCCTGAGGAACGGGCTGGAACACAGCAAACAGAGGATTCTGCTTCAGAGCCTCAGCCTTAGCCTTGGCGTCCTTCACCTTGTCATCCTTCTTGGCCAGCTTGGCAGCCAGGTCGGCAGCGGCAGCCTTCGTAGTGTCGGCAGCAGCCTCAGCAACAGCAGTTGTATCGGCAGTAGCCTCAGTAGCAGTAGTGTCAACAACAGCAGAAGCGTCGCCACCCATAGCGGCATACTTCTGGTTCAGCTGAGCCAGCAGAGGATAAATCTCCTGTGAGTTGTAGGTCTCCCAGAACTCCAGGTTAGCACTTCCCTGCAGCAACTTACGAACGCGCTCAGGCTCCTTGATACCAGGCATTTCGACCATGATACGGCCAGACTGGCCTTCGAGCTTCTGGATGTTGGGCTGAACGACACCGAACTTATCGATACGGTTACGGACGACGTTGAACGAGTTGTCAACGGCAGACTGTACCTCAGCGCGCAGAGCACTCTCCACCTCAGAATCGGTAGAACTGGTGCTCACCTTGCCCTTCATCTGCTGGGTAGCAAAGATAGCTGCCAAGGGGCGTCCGTTAGAATTCTGCTTCCAATACTTGATAAACAGGGAGATAAAGTCATCCTGACTGGTCTCCTCTTCCTTCTTTGCCTGCTCCATTGACTTCTTGTAGGCAGCGTCCTGCTTGTGGTCAGCCAGCACATCGACAACGTCGGGTACTGATACCTCAAGAATAACGTTCATACCGCCCTTCAGGTCAAGACCCAGGCCAATCTCCATCTCACGGCACTGCTTGAAAGAATAAATTCCGCAGTACACCTTCTCGTTCATGATTGAGTCGAGGTACTCCTGACCAGCCTCTTCGCCCATGGCTGCTGCCTTGTTTTCGTGGTAGCGAGTCACAAACGAGAAGGAAAGGTAGAAGCAGCAAACGAGAATCAGAACGATTGCGATAAATTTTACAATTCCTTTGTTTTGCATTGTTGTTAATTTATTATTATAATTTATATTTTTGCTTTTTTAGCCTGCAAATATACGCTTTTTTCTTGACTTACCGAAATTATTCGGCAATTTTCGTACATTTTTTAATGCTTTGGGGCTATTTTTACCCAACAAATGAGCGGATTATGGTCACTTGCGTCCATTTTTCCATCAATTTCGCAACAATACGGTTGAAGCCTATCATTACAAAAAAAGTGGTCAATGCGAAAAGAAAAAGCTTTCTGATTATATGACAAACCGATACCTTTTCCAGTCGTCGCATAACAGTCTGTCAGCACCTCAGCCATGGCATGGCGAGAATAGGAAATGGGACTGTCGTTGAAGTCGCCACAGACAATCACCGGATACTGACTATGATCCAAGGCATATTGACGCACAGTCCTAATCTGTCCAGAACGCTTCGCATTGGCCTCAGCGAGTTTGACAAGCAACAGTTTCGACTCCTCGCGCACCGAATCCCTGGGCATCTTTCCTTTAATCATCTGGAGATACTGCTCACGATCGTCCTTATTTAAATGGCAACTCTCAAAATGGTTGTTGACAACGATCAGCGTGTCGTCTCCGACCTTCAGCCACCAAGCCACGCTGCCATTAGCCATCGATGGGTAATCGATACGTTCACGGCGTATGATGGGATATTTCGAATGAATGCCTAATGCATTGTAACTCTGCGGGTTGTTGGCTATAACCATCGTGTCGTTGTAGGCAAAGGTCTTCTCATAATGGAGGAAGACATAGCGGCGCCAGGTATCGATATCCTCCTGTATGCAGACAATGTCTGGTTTCTCCTCTGCCAGATAATCGCGTACTTTTTCAAAACCTTGTTCGTATTTATAATTACCGCCATAGGCACAAACGTTGTAGGAAATAATCTTCAACGCCCCTTCGGGAATATCCTGTGAGCTGTTCAGCGGCATGTAAATACTAATAGGTACATACGCGAGCACGAGGCCAAGGACGGAAATCCACACCATACGCCACTTGAAAACAAGCCAGAAGAAGAGAAAGGCCAGATTGATAAGTAGGAATACGGGCAGTGTCATACCCAGCGTCGAGAGCAGTGGATGGTCTGCTGGATTCAGGCGGTCGCTATAACCCACCAGTAGCATGACCAACACAGTAGCAACATTCGCCCCAGCTATCAAACGGACAGTAAAAGCTTTCAGCTGTTTAATCACGACTCACGGCTTTGGTCAAACAATTTCTTCTTCTCCTCCTTCGTCAGGCTATCGTAACCGCTTTTGCGAATCTTATCGAGAATAGCATCCACCTCTTCCTGATTCTTACGCTTGCGAGCGTTATACTCCTCGTCACTCTCACGACGCGGGTCGGTTTGTTCAGCCTTCATACGGTTGTTCTGCTGCTGACGCTGGTCGTAGCGGCGTTTCATATTCTCGAAAAACTCCTGTCCACGACTGCGGCCGAAACCCTGACTGGAGTCCGGATGCTTCTGCCAGTAACGTATCAGCAAGAATCCGAATAACATACCACCCAAATGAGCCATGTGAGCCACGCCATCGCCAGGACCGGTCATAGCCGAGAACAATTCGATGGCAATATAACCCACGATAAGCCACTTGGCTTTGATGGGGAAGGGGAAGGGGATGATGAACAAGCGTTCGTTGGGGAAAATCATACCAAAGGCCAATAGGATACCATACACCGCACCCGAAGCACCTATTGTCGTCCAAAGATTAATATAAGCGTCAGTAGTCATCTGAACACCGCCAGCACTCACATATTGATAAGCCGAAATACCCTCTATCGTGTAGGTGGCATACTGCACCAACTCTTGAGTAATGCCGGCTCCTATTCCGCACACAATGTAATAAAAAATGAACTTCTTCGGTCCCCAAACTCTTTCAATGACCGAACCGAACATCCATAATGCAAACATGTTAAAGAAGATGTGGGTAAAACCACCATGTAGGAACATGTAAGTAAAGAACTGATAGATCTGGAAATCACTGGCCAGGAAGAAATGAAGGCCTAACAGTTGCGTCAGGTCAATACCGCGCAACTCCAAAACCCATGTTGCTGCAAACGCCAGAAAATTGACGATAAGCAGATTCTTGGTCATAGTGGGTATGTTATTCATCTCGCTTCTATGCTGTTTGTTAACCACTTAGAGCCGTAAAGACACTATTTTTTTATTTTGGGCGCAAAATTACAAAAAATATCCGTTTTTTTGCACAAAAATTGGGCAATACACACTTTTTTTCATGAAAAAACTCATTTTTTTTGATTTTTTGTTTGTTTTATGGATTCTTTATCCTATATTTGCGTCAGAATTCAACTTTTTTATTATTAATTTAACTTTTAAAACTACAAAATTATGAACAAGACAGAATTAATTGACAAGATTGCAGCTGGTGCTGGTCTGACCAAGGTTGACGCAAAGAAGGCTCTCGAGGCCACAGTAGAAGCTATCAAGGGTGCTCTCGTAGCAGGTGACAAAGTTCAGCTCGTAGGTTTCGGCACATTCGCTATCAGCAAGAAGCCCGCTCGTGAAGGTATCAACCCCGCTACCAAGCAGAAGATTAAGATTGCTGCTAAGAAGGTTGCTAAGTTCAAGGCTGGTGCTGAGTTCGCAGAGGCTGTCAACAAGTAATCTTGTAAATAAAAAATCAAGAGGCTCCATCATCTGACGGAGCCTCTTTTTTTATCTCTTTACTTTTTTACCTTCCCTTACTTAGGCTGTTTGCCTATATAAGCCAGAATACCACCATCTACATACAACACGTGACCATTGACAGCATCCGAGGCATGTGAAGCCAAGAACACAGCAGGGCCACCCAGTTCCTCTGGATCGAGCCAACGCCCGGCAGGAGTCTTAGCGCAGATGAACGAGTCGAATGGATGACGACTGCCATCGGCCTGACGCTCGCGGAGGGGAGCAGTCTGTGGCGTAGCGATGTAACCTGGGCCAATGGCGTTGCACTGGATGTTATACTCACCATACTCTGAGCAGATGTTGCGGGTCAGCATCTTCAGACCACCCTTGGCGGCAGCATAGGCACTGACGGTCTCGCGTCCCAGCTCAGACATCATCGAGCAGATATTAATAATCTTACCTTCGCGACGCTCTATCATCTCAGGTATGACGGCTTTGGTCATGATGAACGGACCCACCAAGTCGATGTCGATGACCTGCTGGAACTCCTCACGTGTCATCTCGTGCATGGGGATGCGCTTGATGATGCCGGCATTGTTGACGAGAATATCGATATGGCCCAGTTCCTTGCGGATGTCAGCAACCATCTTCTGGACGTCGGCCTCGTTGGTAACGTCACAGATATAGCCGTGAGCCTTGATGCCCTTAGCCTCATAGTCAGCCAGCGCCTTGTCCATGTGCTCCTGTCCGCGACAGTTGAAAGCAATCTCTGCACCTGCCTTGGCCAGTGCCTCAGCCATGGCAAAACCAATACCGTAGGCAGCACCAGTCACCAGCGCCACTTTACCTTCCAATGAAAATAAATTTGTCATAATTGTAATGTTTTAGTAGTTGTCGTTTGTTTGTTGTCCAAGGCGGATTCGAACCACCACAAACAGAACCAAAACCTGTTGTGCTACCATTACACCATTGGACATCCGTGCTATAAGCGGGTGCAAAGGTAAGAAATATTTGGCATTCCACCAAATATTTCTTCACCTTTTATTATTTTACTATCAGTAGATAGTAGTTTTTCTTACCCTTTTGGGCCAAGAGGTACTTGCCGTCGATGAGGTCGTCGGAGGTAACAGGACGATTCTGATCGGTGAGCTTCTCCTTGTTCAGCGAGACACCACCACCCTGCACCATCTTACGCATCTCGCCCTTTGAGGGGAACACGGGGGCGACGGTGGTAAAGAGCTCAATGGCAGGCTGACCCAGCTGGTCCTTGGAAATCTCGAACTGAGGTACGCCGTCGAAGACATCCAGGAAGGTCTGCTCGTCGAGACGCTCCAGTCCCTCCTTGGTAGACTTACCAAACAACAGATTTGAAGCCTCGATAGCAGCATCAAGGGCTTCCTGCGAGTGTACCATCACTGTCACCTCCTCAGCCAGACGCTTCTGCAGCACACGACGACCAGGATCCTGCTTATGCTCTTCGACGAGGGCATCAATCACATCCTTTTCCAAAGAGGTAAATATCTTGATATACTTCTCGGCATCGTCGTCGCTGACATTCAGCCAGAACTGATAGAACTTATACGGTGTGGTGCGCTTGGGGTCGAGCCAGATGTTGCCAGACTCGGTCTTACCAAACTTCTTACCATCGCTCTTGGTAATCAACGGACACGTCAGGGCAAAGGCCTCGTTCTCGTAACCCAGCGTACGACGGATGAGCTCAGTACCCGTAGTGATATTACCCCATTGGTCATTACCACCTAACTGCAGCTTACAGTTCTTATGCTGGTAGAGGTACAGGAAGTCGTAGCCCTGCAACAGTTGGTAGGTAAACTCCGTGAACGACAGGCCGTCGCGGGCTGTACCATTCAGGCGCTGCTGCACGCTATCCTTCGCCATCATATAGTTGACGGTAATATGCTTACCCACCTCACGGGCGAAGTCAAGGAAGGTGAAGTTCTTCATCCAGTCATAGTTATTGACCATCTCTGCAGCGTTCTCATCCTTCGACTCGAAATCAAGGAACTTAGACACCTGCTGTTTGATACACTCCTGGTTGTGACGCAGGGTCTCTTCGTTCAGCAGATTACGCTCCTGCGACTTACCACTGGGGTCGCCAATCATACCCGTAGCACCACCTACGAGGATGATGGGCTTGTGGCCACAACGCTGCAAGTGGCGCAACATCATAATACCACAAAGGTGACCGATATGCAATGAGTCGGCCGTGGGGTCAGTACCCAGATAGGCTGTCACCATCTCCTTTTGGAGTAACTCTTCCGTACCTGGCATCATCTGTGCCAGCATTCCGCGCCAGCGGAGTTCTTCTACAAAATTCTTCATATATTATCTTTTTTTTCGTTATTTCGTTTCCTTATTAGGGGACGGGATCGTAGCCGGAGCCGCCCCAAGGATTACACCGCAAAATGCGCCAAATAGCCAGATAGAGTCCCTTAAAGGGTCCATGCTTGATGATGGCCTGACGGGCATACTCTGAGCAGGTGGGCGTAAAGCGACACGAAGGACCGAGCAATGGCGAGATGCAGATTTGATAGAACCGAATGGGCAATACCAACAGCCATACCAATGGACGCGATATGTAATACCACAGAGGTTTCATAACTTCTCTGCCACTCGTTGCATCAGACTGACCACACGCGATTCGACATGCTGCGAAGAATAGTGCTCGTCCGATAACCAGATAAAAGCCAACAGCAACTGTTCTTGCTCAGCCAATGCCTCATACAACAACTGTTTGTGCTGACGGAAGGCTTCACGCACCTGACGCTTGATGCGATTACGGTCTACCGCATGCTTGAAGTGTTTCTTCGGAACGCTAACAAGTACTTGGACTGGAGCATCGTCTCGCGCGCGTACCTTTCTCATATAAACCGCTCTCAGCGGATAAACAGCCATCGACTGGCTCCCTCGTGACTCCAGACCCTGCTTTGCTGGACAGGCGCCAAAGAGCGTATCTATCAGTTTCCGACTGACCATGCGCTCCCGCTTCTGGAAACTAGGAGCAATCGATGTCATGAACGTCTTATTGCTTAATCTTGGGTTTCAAGCAGATAATGCTGCAGGGCACCTGTCATTGAAGGATACTTCTCGGTAGGTGCCTCAAGGTCGAGACGCAGACCAGCCTCACGCGCTGCTTTGGCAGTGGCAGGTCCGAAGGTAGCAATGGCGATGTCCCCCTGCTTGAATTTGGGGAAATTCTTAGTCAATGCCTCAATACCAGCAGGACTGAAGAAGACAAGCATATCGTAATCGAACGTCTTGACCTCCTCAGGAGTGAAATCGTTGCTGACGGTGCGATACATCACACATTCAGTATGGTTCAGTTTCTTGGCATCAAGCATCTGGGCAATCATGTCATTGTGGACATCGCTCATAGGAACAAGATACTTCTCATTCTTATGCTTGGCCATCGTGGGGATAAGGTCGTCGATTTTGCCCGTTGTGCCAAAGAACACCTTACGTTTGCGATACTGTACATATTTCTGGATATACAACGAAATAGTCTCGGTAACACAGAAGTACTTCATATCCTCGGGAATGGCCAGGCGCATCTCCTTAGCCAACGTGAAGAAATGATCGATTGCATGACGCGAGGTAAAGACAATGGCTGTATGTTCAAGAATACTGACTTTCTGCGTACGGAATTCCTTGGCAGAAATACCCTCCACCTTAATGAAAGGACGGAACACAAGCTCCACGTCAAATTTTTCAGCGATATCAAAGTATGGCGACTTTTCGCTTGACGGTTTGGGCTGTGAGACCAAAATCTTTTTTATCATTTTGTCTTAAAAATTTATTTTCAAACTATTTGCTGTATACACCATCGCTACCCAGAAAAGGAGCAAAGGAATGATTTCGAGGGTGCAAAAGTACAAAATAATCTGCAATTTAACGACACTTTGACGAAAAAAGATGAGGAAACACTTAAAAAGTACTAGAATTTTAACGATTATCAATACAATTACGACATAAATTGCCGCACTTTGAATGGACAAACCAAAATAAGCCCATAGTATAACGACAGGAAAGAACAACGCACCTTCCATCGAATAGATGTATAGGAACGACTTTAGCCATTGTCGGTTCTTTTTACCATCGAAGAATACACTATTAACCAAGGAATATAGCAGTATCTTAGACAGGAAATAAGCAGAAGAGATAGCCAGTAAAATGGCTATCAGGGTGTATTGCGAGGAGAGTATGTAAGTATCGCTGATTGTATTGAGAGCATAAAAATAGAATAACAGTGCTATTAACAGGCAGTTTAGGAAACCGAGGAACGTCTGGAAACGAATCTCCACGACCGTCTCAGTGATCTCCGTCAGACCTTCCCGATGAGTATTAAAGAAGTTCTTCGTCTGCCGGATAACAAACTGACGCGTATTGGAAAAGGCAATGACAGCCATTACGAACAACACCAGCAACAAGAATGTGATGATATCGTCATTATGGATGTTATAGGGTACGGGCTTACCCGCTACACCATAGCGCCCTCCCGGCAGTTCCGGATGAAACATGGAATTCTTCGAGAAGAATCCCTCACGATAGTATTGTGGCAACTGTACATCAAGCATGTTATGTCCTTTGTCGTGCCCTGGCAAATGGAGCGTATCAGGACGTGTGCTCCAACGAATCTCAGAGGCCTTAAAACGCGACTGCACAGCAGAATCCTGCTGTGCGGGCGTTGCATTACGCGGCAGCCAACTGATGACCATGCCAGGCGTTAGGACAATATGATGCTGGACGACAGAGTCGTTCATAATCCAAATGTGCGTTTTATATCGTCTACCCTATCTAGTTTCTCCCATGTAAACAGCTCTACATCAATGGTCTTGGTCTCGTGATAACGGCTGGTAAATGTTTTCTTCACGACCTCACACTTACGACCCATATGACCATAGGCTGCAGTTTCCAGATACATCGGCTGACGCAGTTTCAACGTACGTTCGATAGATTTTGGACGAAGGTCGAAAAGCTGTTCTATCTTCTGCGCAATTTCACCATCCGACATCTGTACGTGCGAACGGCCATAGGTGTTCACATAAATATTCATGGGTTTGGCCACACCAATGGCATAGCTCACCTGCACCAACATCTCGTCGGCAACGCCGGCAGCTACCATATTCTTAGCAATGTGGCGAGCAGCATAGGCTGCCGAACGGTCAACCTTCGAGGAATCCTTACCAGAGAAGGCACCGCCGCCATGAGCTCCCTTGCCGCCATAGGTATCGACAATAATCTTACGACCCGTCAGTCCCGTATCACCATGAGGTCCGCCAATGACGAACTTACCCGTGGGATTGACATAGTATTTGATATCGTCGCCAAACAAGGCCAACACTTTTTCTGAGTGAATCTTGGCCTTGACACGCGGTATCAGGATGTTTATCACGTCATCATGGATGGTCTGTAACATCGCATCGTCAGCGGCAAACTCATCATGCTGGGTAGATACCACGATAGTGTCTATACGCTCGGGGATACCCGCGTCACTATACTGCACGGTCACCTGACTCTTCGCGTCCGGACGCAAATAGGTCATCACCTTGCCTTCCTTGCGAATTTCAGCCAAAGTACTCATCATGAGATGTGCCAAATCGAGCGAGACTGGCATCAGGCTCTCCGTTTCGTTGGTGGCATAACCGAACATCATACCCTGATCGCCAGCGCCCTGCTCTTCTTCGTCGCCATTATCCACACCGCGATTGATGTCTTCGCTCTGTTCGTGGATAGCGGTCAGAATTCCACAGGAGTTACCGTCGAACTGATATTCGGCCTTCGTATAACCAATTTTCTTTATTGTATTACGAGCAATGGTCTGGAGGTCAATATACACTTCGCTGCGCACCTCACCCATGATGACCACCTGACCAGTGGTGACAAACGACTCACATGCCACGCGGGCATATGGGTCGTAAGCCAGAAACTGGTCTAATATCGCGTCAGAAATCTGGTCGGCCACTTTATCGGGATGGCCCTCAGACACAGACTCTGATGAAAACAAATAACTCATTCAGTTTACTTTTTTACTCTTTTACCTTTATTCTGCAGGCATCATGATAATCTCTGCACGGTTACCTGCCTTCAACAATTCCTTGACAAAGGCTGCAAGGCTTTCCACTGTCTGGGCATTGACCACCTTCTCGTAGTCAGTATGGAAGTCCTGTCCGTACTTACGCCAAGTATTGATGCGACCCAGCCAGTAGTTGTTCTGTTTCAGCTGATCGCCGTGGTTCTTCAGCATATACTCCTTCACCTTCACCAGTTTGTCAGCATCGCAGGTCTTGGTCATTGCCTCGACTTCATCGCGAAGAATCAGAACGGCTGTGTCAGCCTTCTCAGGTTTCATGGGACAGTAGGCAAGCACCTGTGCCTCAGATTCAAAGTCGTTACGGCTGACACCAGACTGTGCCACAACGGTATAAGCAGCACTTGCATCCTCACGAATCTTCTTCAGATACTCCATGCTCAGGATTTGTCCCACCATATCAGCCTTGACGGCATTCTCCAAGGTGTAAGGGATATTCTTTGAATGCCAAACCATGACAGCAATAGCCTTTGGCGTCTCTGCTTTATGCTTGAAGTTGTTGACGACAACACCCTTGAAGTCTGTTGATACATCCTTGCTCTTCACCACATCACCCTTAGCAGGCAGTGCAGCCAGATACTGCTCGATGAGCGGACGGATGGCAGCCTCGTCATAGTTACCAATAATAGTAAAGGTGAAAGCTGCAGCATTGGCAGTGCGCTCCTTGGCAATCTCGAGGATACGGTCGTAGTTCACATTGGGAAGATCAGCAACGTCAAGGCTCTTGAAACGTGGATTGTTGCAGGTCAATGTAGCAATCAGTGAATCGCTGAACACAGTTTCGGGCTGCAACAGACGGTTCTTCAATGCTACCTCAACAGTCTGCATCATATTGTCATACGACTTCTGGTCCTTGGCAATATTGGTGAAATAGAGATATACCAACTGCAGCATAGCTTCGACGTCCTTCGGCGTAGAGCTACCATTAACATACTGGCGGTTGACATCCATAGAGAGTGATGCACTGGCAATCTTACCAGCCATAGCCTTCTCCAGCTCGGTGTGCGAGAAATTGCCCAGACCACTGGCCTCAATAACATCGTCGAACATCTTGATATTGGCATAGTCCTTCTCGCCATAAAGTGCAGAGCCACCGAATCCCTCGCCGCGCAACAGCACCTGGTCCTTCTTCAGGTCAGTCTGCTTCAGCACAACAGTCACACCGTTCGACAGTGTCAGTTCAGTATATCCAAAGAGGTCGTTCTTCGTTTCCTTCACGATAGAACCCTTCTGGGGCAGTTCTGTCATCAGAGGCTCATCCTTCACATTGTCCACGTAAGCCTCAATCTGGGCAGCGCGGGCTGTAGCAATGGCCTTCTTCAGACCGTCCTCCGTGGGATATACGGCACCATCCTTCTCGTTGTTGAAGTTCAGCACCACCAAATTGGTGTCGTTTTCCAAAAAGAGCTCTTTCATCACCATGTTGACACCCTCCAGCGGCAACATCGGCAACAGCTGCTTCATGGTCTGGTGGGTGAAATCAATACTGGGAATAGGCTCGTTGTTCAAGAAGTTCTGCACATACTGGTTGACAAACTGGCTATTGTAACGCTTGTCCTTATTAGAGTACTGCTTGTCGAGATTGCTCTCGTAGTTAGCCTTAAAACGGTTGTATTCAGTAGCAGTGAAACCGAACTCAGCAGCACGACGGGCTTCGGTGAGAGCAGCTGTGAGGGCTGCTTCCATTTGGCCGTCCTTAGGAACGACATCCAGTTCGAAAGCATCTACCGTACGTGACAGCAGATAGGTTCCATCTCCCACATTAGCCTGCAGGAACGGACTCTCCGGTTTCTCGGCATATTCCTTCAGTCGGTCGTTTAGCATGGTAATGGCAGCGTCCTTCATATAGTCGGCCAACAGATAAGCCATCGAACCCTTCAGTGAGTCAGGGAAGGTCTCGTGCTTCATCATCACCCATACCGTATTGATTCGCTGTTCCTTATCCTTATCGATAACGACAATAGGCTCATTGTTGTCGGGAACGGACTCGGCAGTTACCAGTGCACGGTTCTCAGGCAGCTTGATGGGACCGAACAGCGCCTTGATCTTCTGCTCAATCTTGTCAACATCCACATCACCAACGATGATGATACCCTGGTTGTCAGGACGGTACCACTTCTCATAGTAAGCCTGCAGGAAGGGACGCTCGAAATTGTCGATAATCTCCATCAGTCCGATAGGCATACGATAGCCGTACTTCGAACCGGGATAGAGCTTCGGCAGGTCGCGCTCCAGCATACGCATTTGGGCACTGGTGCGCAGACGCCATTCCTCATGAATCACGCCACGCTCCTTCTCAATCTCCTCCTGTTCCAACGTCAGACCGTCGGCCCAGTCATAAAGGATGAGCATACATGAATCGATGATACCCTCGCGCGTCGTGGGTACATTACTTATATTATATACTGTCTGGTCAATACTGGTATAGGCGTTCAGGTCGGTACCAAACTTGATACCTACACTCTCGCACCAGCGCAACAACTCGTTGCCCTTGAAATGCTTTGAACCATTGAAAGCCATGTGCTCCAGAAAGTGAGCCAGACCACGCTGGTCGTCATTCTCCTGAATGGAACCCACGCGTTGAGCTATGTAGAACTCTGCTCGGTTTTCAGGCCAGTTGTTGTAACGAATGTAATAAGTCAGTCCATTGTCCAATTTACCCATACGAACGTCTGGATCAACGGGAATCGGTGGCATCTGCATCATCTCCTGTGCCACCATTGCTGTCGTGCTGAATAACATCAGCGCAGCCATCAACAATTTCTTCAATTTCATTTTACCTTGGTTTAAAAGTGGAAAAATCGGATGCAAAGTTAAGAAATATTCCTCAATCACGGGTAAGAATCTCAGTTAATTATGTTTTTTTTACTATTAAGGTGGCACTTCTTTTGGAGAAATGCCACCTTATTATAATTAATAAACACTCTACCCTAGTTTAGTTGAAGTAGTATTTCACACCAAGCTGCAAGCGCCAACACTGACCATAACTGTGGTTATAGTCCCATGTCGACGTCAGGTCGGTATTCATGCGGAAAATCGGCTCTGCTCCCTTCTTTACATCAGCAGCATTGGCTACGCTCAACAACTTGAACTGATAGTTGCTCGTGCCAGGAATCTGCTTGGCAACACCCCACTTCGAGTTCAGCAGGTTACCAATGTTCTCGAGGTTTGCAATGAGCTGCAACTTGTGCTTGGTACTGCCAATCTTCACATCAAAGTCGTGAGCATATTTGAAATCGAAGGTATGTACCCAAGGAGCGCGAGCGCCATATGCATCGGCATACTCACCGCGATGGTTCTTCAGATAGTCATCCTGATCAACG
Source organism: uncultured Prevotellaceae bacterium (assembly GCA_900318555.1). GTDB lineage: Bacteria > Bacteroidota > Bacteroidia > Bacteroidales > Bacteroidaceae > Prevotella. The sequence goes on from ONKX01000019.1 coordinate 27,650, forward strand.
AACTGCCAGAAAGCAATACGGTCAGCCTCAGAAGCGAACTTGATTTCCGAATCATCACGAGGGATATACATCAGGTCGTAAGCCAGACCATCGCCGTTGATGTCGTTAGAGTAGGTATAGCTATATCCTGCTGGCGAATAGCCGCTATAGAACAGCGAGAAGTGTTCCTTGCCGTACTTGTAGCTGATGTTGGCAATGATACGGTCAGGTGTTACGAACGATGAATTCTTAACATCAAACACGTTAGGACCGTTGACCGTGTGCATATACGACCATGCAGAACCGGCATTAGAACCTGGCATACCCGTTACTTCCTTGTTGACGGTATGTGTATAGGCTGCAGAAATGTAGAGGTCCTTAATCGGCTCGGCATTCAACTGCAAGCTGGCTGTCCATCCGTAACCCTTATGGTTGTTGGTCAGCACACATACATTACTATACTGGGTATAATAGTTCCAGTCTGCTTTATTGGCAGGATAGAGATAGCGGTTGTCAGCACCAGGCAGTGTTGCCCATGTCTCGTCAGGATTCTTCTGATTCCAGTTGTCCAAATGGACGGCATTGACGTTCTTGGAATAGGTAAACTCACCAGTCACTGTCAAGGGGAAATTGACAGGCAACTGATAGTCAACGGCCAGCGACGACTTCCAAATCTGCGGCATCTTGAAATCTCTGTCCACACCAGCAACTTCCGACGGGATAATACCATTGGGATCCATGCTATAAGGAGCATTCAGCAACTCGCGCAGTTGGTTTCTGTCAGCAGTAACACCGCCAGTCAGATTAGCTAGACGTGAGTCACCGGCCTTGACGATAACCAGATTCTGGAACATACCGGAGTTAGCGGGCATGTTGGTGAAGAATACCAGTGGTAAACGTCCTGCAAAGAGACCTGTACCACCACGAACCTTCAGAATCTTGTCGCCGAAGACATCATACGTAAATCCTAAACGTGGAGAAATCTGAATATTAGCCTTTGGCCATGAACCGACATCCAGGTGACGGCCACCAAAGTCAAGATCGTAAAGTGCCTTGTTGAATTTTAGGTCTGCCTCATTGAACGTGATGTTATCGAAACGGACACCGTAGTTCAATTTGAATCTGTCTGTCACGTTCCAGTCATCCTGCAGATAGAGACCAATCTGGTTGAAGCGGACCTTTGATGAAGGCTCCATATCGCCGTCATAGCCGTAAGCCAAGGCAGCGCCAATAGGAGCGGCACCATCCATGAAGTCCTGCATGCTGGCATAACGATAGTAACCGGAACCCTGTTTCATGTAGTTGTTGAGGGCCATCTGATGCTCGAAACTCAGACCTGCCATCAGCTTGTGACTGCCCAGATAGTAGGTGAAGTTATCGTTCACGGTCAAAATCTCGTTACGTACGCGGTTATTATAGGTAAAGAGCTCGTAACCCAGTGTCATGTAGGGGTCACCGTCCTTCATAATATCAATCATGGGGAACATCGACGAACTACTTCCACGCGGATCGTCCATATCCGAATAGGTCACCAACAGCTGGTTCGAAGCCCTTTCGCCAAAACGGCTATTCAAGTCGAACGAGAAGGTCGTCACCTTATTCTCTTGCTTGTAGAACGAATTGGCAAAAGCCATTGAACTGATACCCACACAAGACTGACTCAGTCCGCCGACACCACGCGAGGTTGCAGAGGGGGGACTATACTTTGTATTGTTGGTATGGTTGAAGCGTACTGCCAAGTGATGATTCTGAGTGATGTTCCAGTCAATACGAGCCAGATACTTGTTATTCTTAATGCCGCCAGGATAGTCTGTGGCAGAACCAGTGTCATAGCCGTACTTGTCCTTGACGAACTTCGAAATCATCTCCATGTCGCTCACCGTAGTACGTGAAGTATAGGTCTTCTGGTTTGCACCCTCACCCGTAGCATCGGGATGCCAGTAAGTAGGAATATTCTCCGTTTCCGTGCGCTCAACGTTGACAAAGAAGAACAACTTGTCCTTGAGAATCGGACCGCCTAACGTGAAGCCCCACGTCTTCTCTTCGTCGGGATTGGGCTCAGAATTCTGCACGCCATCTACGCGATTGCCGTGCATGTCTTCATTGGTGTAGTAATAATAGGCAGTGCCTTTGAACGTGTTCGTACCCGACTTCGTGACGGCATTGATACCACCGCCGATGAAGTTCGATTGACGGACGTCGAAAGGAGTCACCACGACCTGCACTTCGTCAATGGCATCCATTGACACGGGGTTACCACCGCCCGGTAGGTTGGAGTTCAGGCCAAAGTTGTTATTCAGGTTGGCACCGTCCAGCGTGAAGTTAGCCGAGCGGCCACTCATACCACCAAAACTGTTCGAGCCACCATAATACGGCGACAGCTTGGCAATATCACCGATGCTACGGCTGATGGTAGGCAATTCCTGAATAGTACGATTATTGATATTGGTGGTAGCACCGGTCTTCTCACCAGCAAACTTCGAAGCCTTTCCGCTGACAACTACCTCAGCCAGTTCCGTAGAGTTCTCCGACAGCCACACATTGAGGCTGTAGGTTTCACCCAACTGGAGATAGATATCCTTGAAGACCTTCGGATTGAAACCGATGTAAGTAACAGTGACGGTGTACGGACCACCATTACGCATACCTTGGATGTTAAAACGGCCATCAATGTTGGTGATAGCTGCATACTTGGTACCAGAGGGGTCGTGAACGGCTTGTACAGTAGCGCCGATAACCTCTTCCTTGGTATCCTCCATGGTTACTTTTCCGCTTAGGGCAGAATTCGTAATCTGTGCCATCATTGTTAACACACAGGTCAACATCATGGCGGTTAAAAACAGTTTTCTACGCATATTGATCATCTTTGTTTGTTATTTGCCTGCAAATTTAAACATTTTTTTTTGAAACATCACGCTTTTTAGCCTTATATTTTTCGCTTTCGGCATATTTTTTCTCAGACGTCCTTTTGACGCAAGCCCATACGGGCCTCAACGACGTTCACCACGTAGTCACCCAACTTCTCGCACTCATTGATGAGGTCCATATAGATGGTTCCTACGGCATACGTATATTCGCGGTTGTTCACGTCCGTGATATTCTGCGTCTTCAATTGATTGCGGTAGTTATTGATTTCGTTCTCAATATTGAACGTACGGTTCACGTCGAACGATTCCTTGCGACCCTGCATCAGACGGTTCATCTGCGACAGCGACTGATCCGTCAGTTCCATCATCTGGTGCAAGTGGTCGTACTGCTTCTCAATGAAGTGATCTTCCTTACCGTTATACTTACGCGAGATGGTACGAGCCATATTGAAGCAGGCGTCACCGATAGACTCCAATTCGCTGACCTCACGCAACATAGCACGAATCTTACCCTTCGTGTCGTCCGAGAGGTGGGCATCACTGACGTTGTTCAGGTAGTTGGCTATCTCCAGCTCCATATTGTCCGAAATACCTTCATACTTCTCGATACGCGTGTACAGCTTGTTGAAGTCGCCAGCCTGATTGTCCTTCTTGCTATTCGAACTCGACGACAGCGTCAGCAGTTCCCTCACCATACCGAACATACGCTGCATACGCTCGGAGAACGATTGTATCTCCTTCTGAGCCTCGAGCACCGAAAGTTCAGGGGTCTTCATGAATCCGGCAGTAATGAAATGCAGACGGAAATCCTCCTCCTCGTCCACCTTCTTGGGCTTGATGACCCAGCATACGAACTTCTCAATCTGTGGGATAAACCATATCAGGATAAAGGTATTCACCACGTTAAACGACGTGTGGAAAGCCGCCAGCACAAAGCTCAGCTTCGCGGCATTAGCCAGAAAAGCCTTAGCGCCAACAACATCTTTCGTCATCATCACGTCGTAACCTACCCATCCGCATACCATGTCGATGAAGGGACGGAACACAAACAATATCCAGATGACGCCGAAGACGTTGAAGAACATGTGGGCCAGTGCCGCCCGGCGTGCCTGCGTGTTAGCCGACATTGCCGCCAAGTTCGACGTCACCGTCGTACCGATATTCTCACCCATCACCAGCGCAATACCTTGATAGATGGGCAGTGCGCCGCTGGAACATAGAATCATCGTGATGGCCATTACTGCTGCCGACGACTGCACACAGAATGTCAGGATGCCGCCCAACAACAGGAATAGCAGCGTCGTCAAGAAGGAATTCGGGTCGAACGAGGCAAAGAAATCCAGCAGTGCCTGGTTCTCGCCCAGGTTCATGTCCTGTCCCGTCTTACGCAGAATAGCCAAGGCAAATATCAGGAAAGCAAGACCAAACAAGAAGTCTCCGATGTAGCGGTGCTTCTTCTGGTAAATCAGGATGATACCCACAAAGAATGCCGGATACGACAGGTTGCTCACATCGAACGACATACCTGCCGACATAATCCATGCCGTCAGCGTCGTACCGATATTGGCACCCATAATCACCGAGATGGCCTGTGCCAGCGTCAGCAGTCCGGCGTTTACAAACGAGACGGTCATCACCGTCGTAGCTGTTGAGGATTGTACCGAAGCCGTCACCAACGTTCCCGTCAACATACCCGTAAAGCGGTTGGTAGTCATGGCTCCCAGGACGTGTCGCAACTGCGGACCCGCCATTTTTTGCAGCGCCTCACTCATGGTCTTCATACCGAACATCAGCAGAGCGAGAGAGCCCAAAAGCGTGAATATTACCCAGATTGACATAAGTATTATTTTAATTTCGGGTACAAAAATACAAAATATTTATTAAAAACCCTCAATGTTTCGGATTTTTTTTCTATTTTTGCACCATTAATGAAAACAAAGACTGTAAATATGGAAAAAACTGTTAAGATTCTTGTCCGAAATAACGACACCGCCATCGAGGTGCCGATGGGGTCACAACTCGAAGAAGCCTACCGGCTGTCTGGTCTCAAAATGACGTACGGACCCATCTCCGCACGGGTAAATAACAAGGTGGAAGGCATGCACTACCGCGTCTACCGCCAGATGGAGGTGGAATTCCTCGACATCACGTCGGCCACCGGACTGCGAGCATACACACGCACCTTGTTTTTCATTCTCTGCAAGGCGGCCCACGAGCTGTTCGACGAACCGGACGGAAAACCCTGTAAGGTCCGCATCGACATCCCCATCAGCAACGGCTATTATGTCGACCTCCATCTGAGCCGTCCCGTGACGCCCGACGACGCCAACGCCCTGCGCCAAAAGATGCAGGACATCATCGACGCCGCCATTCCCATCCACCGTTTCGAGTGCACCACCGAGGAGGCCATCGAGATGTTCACCAAGTCGGAATCGCTGTCGAAGGTCAAGCTGTTAAAGAGCACCGGACGCCTCTACACCACCTATTACGACATCGACGGCTATCAGGACTATTACTACGGCTCGCTGCTCACTAACACGTCGCAGATCTACCTCTTCGGACTGGAATACTACTTCGACAGTCTGCTGCTGCGCATCCCCGACAGCAATGACCCCACCAAGCTCGGAGTCTTCATCCGCCAGGACAAGATGTTCGGCATCTTCAAGGAACACCACCAGTGGCAGGACATCATGAACCTGCGAAATGTCGGCGACCTGAACGAAGTCATCGACAGGGGCCGCTCGTCGCACCTCATTCAGGTGTCGGAAGCCCTGCAGGAGAAGAAAATTGCGCAGATTGCCGACGAGATAGCCAAAAACAAAAGCATCAAGATGGTGCTCATTGCCGGACCGTCGTCCAGTGGCAAGACCACGACATGCAAACGTCTCAGCGTACAACTGGCCGTCAACGGCATCATACCCATCGGCATCTCGCTGGACGACTACTTCTTAGACCGCGACAAGACGCCGCGCGACGCCTCTGGCGACTACGATTTCGAACATTTGCACGCCTTGAACATACCGCTGCTCAACGAGCAGATGAACGCCCTGTTACGCGGCGAGGAGATAGAGTTGCCGCGCTATAACTTCCAGCAAGGCAAGAGCGAATGGAGCGGCAAAAAACTACAATTAAAGGGCAAGGAGGTGTTCGTCGTAGAAGGTATCCACGCCCTCAATCCGGAACTCACCGCACAGATTCCCGACGAACAGATATTCCGAGTCTATGCCTCCGCACTGACCACCATCCTGCTCGACTCCCACAACTACATTCCCACCACCGACAACCGACTGCTGCGACGTATCATCCGCGACAACAAATACCGTGGCGTCAATGCCCGCGAAACCATCCGCCGATGGCCCTCCGTACGTGCCGGTGAAAACAAATGGATCTTCCCCTTCCAGGAAAATGCCGACGCCATGTTCAACAGCGCCATGCTCTTCGAACTCGCCGTCATCAAGCGCCAGGCAGAACCACTGCTCGAACAGGTGCCCGAAAACTGCCCCGAATATGCCGAGGCCTACCGCCTGCGCAAGTTCCTGGCTTACATCCATCCCATCCCCGAGGACCAGATTCCGCCCACTTCACTCCTCCGCGAATTCCTCGGCGGCTCATCCTTCGAGTACTGATAGATCAATATAAGTAGAAATGGTATAAAAATGCAATAATGAGCAGAAAATACGCTTGTTATTGCATTTTTATTGCATTTTATTTGGCTATTACGTATTTTTTTGCGACCTTTGCACGCTGTTAGCGAAATAGATACATATACATTATATTATTATGGCTGAATTAGAAGTAAAAGAGCTGGACCAAGTGGTTGTCCGCTTTTCTGGTGACTCCGGCGACGGTATGCAGTTGGCCGGAAACATCTTTTCTACGGTTAGTGCCACCGTTGGTAACGGCATTTCCACATTCCCCGACTATCCCGCCGACATCCGTGCCCCGCAAGGTTCGCTGACGGGTGTGAGCGGTTTCCAGGTACACATCGGCGCCGGCAAGGTGTACACCCCTGGCGACAAGTGTGACGTGCTGGTAGCAATGAATGCTGCTGCGCTGAAGACACAGCTGAAGTATTCGAAGCCCCAGGCAACGATTATCATCGACACCGACTCTTTCGGTCCGAAGGACTTGGAGAAGGCACAGTTTAAGAGCGAGGACTATCTGGGCGAGATGGGTATTGACCCCGACCGCGTGATCCAGTGTCCGCTGACAACGATGGTGAAGGACTGTCTGGCCGACACCGGTATGGACAACAAGGCGATGCTGAAGTGTCGAAACATGTTTGCACTGGGTCTGGTGTGCTGGCTGTTCGACCGCGACCTGGAACTGGTGAACAACTTCCTGCGTGAGAAATTTGCCAAGAAGCCCGCTATTGCCGAGAACAACATCAAGGTGGTGCAGGCTGGTTACGACTACGGTCACAACACGCACTCGAGTGCAGTGAACGTCTATCGCATCGAATCGAAGGAGAAGGTGCCCGGACGTTATATGGATATCACAGGTAACAAGGCAACGGCCTACGGTCTGATTGCCGCCGCCGAGAAGGCAGGCCTGCGCCTGTATTTGGGCAGCTACCCCATCACTCCTGCTACGGATATCCTTCATGAGCTGTCGAAGCATAAGTCGTGTGGCGTCATCACCGTACAGTGTGAGGATGAGATTGCAGGTTGTTCGTCAGCGTTAGGAGCCTCATTTGCAGGCGCCCTGGCAGCAACGTCCACCTCTGGTCCCGGCATCTGTCTGAAGAGCGAGGCCATGAACCTCGCTGTTATCATGGAGTTACCGCTGGTAGTCATCGACGTACAGCGCGGCGGTCCTGCCACGGGTCTGCCCACGAAGTCAGAACAGACCGACCTGCTGCAGGCATTGTTCGGAAGAAACGGTGAGAGTCCGATGCCCGTAATGGCCGCTCTGAGTCCTACCGATTGTTTCGACGCCGTTTACCAGGCTGCAAAGATGGCCTTGGAGCACATGACACCCGTCATCCTATTGACGGATGCCTATGTCGCCAATGGTTCTGGTGCTTTCCGTCTGCCTGATATCAACAAACTGGACGCCATCAATCCTCCCTATGTTCCTGAGGAACTGAAGGGCAAATGGGCGCCTTATATGCGTGCCGAGAATGGTACCCGCTACTGGGCAGTGCCTGGTCGTGAGGGCTTCGAGCATATCCTCGGCGGACTGGAGAAGGACTCTGTGACGGGTGCTATCTCCACGAATCCTGAAAACCACGACCTGATGACGCGCTTACGTCAGCAGAAGATTGACAATATCCAGGTGCCCGACCTTGAGGTAGAGGGTGATGTGGACGATGCCGAGCTGCTCGTCGTTGGTTTCGGTTCTACCTACGGTCATCTGCACTCGGCAATGGACGAGCTCCGTGCCAAGGGCAAGAAAGTGGCTCAGGCTCAGTTCAAGTATCTGAACCCACTGCCCAAGAATGCTGCCGCCGTCCTGTCGAAGTACAAGAAAGTGGTAGTGGCCGAGCAGAACATGGGTCAGCTGGCTGCCTACCTGCGCATGAAGGTCGACGGCTTCGTGCCTTACCAGTTCAATCAGGTCAAGGGCCAGCCGTTCGTCGTGGAAGAGTTAGTCAACGCATTCGAGGACATTTTAAAGAAGTAAAGAGTTATGGAATATACAGCACAAGATTTTAAGAAAGGGCAACCACGTTGGTGTCCAGGATGTGGCGACCACTTCTTTCTGGCCTCACTCCATAAGGCTATGGCAGAGATTGGTATAGCACCCAAAGATATCGCAGTGATTTCGGGTATCGGCTGTTCGAGCCGTCTGCCCCACTATATGGCCACCTACGGCATGAATACCATTCACGGCCGTGCAGCCGCCATTGCTACTGGTGCGAAGGTGGCTAATCCCAATCTGACCGTATGGCAGGTGAGCGGCGACGGTGACGGACTGGCTATCGGTGGTAACCATTTCATTCATGCCAACCGTCGTAACATCGACCTGAACATGATTCTTTTGAACAACCGCATCTACGGTCTGACGAAGGGCCAGTACTCCCCCACCTCACCCCGTGGATTCGTCAGCAAGTCGAGTCCTTACGGTACGGTAGAGGACCCTTTCCGTCCTGCAGAGCTGTGCTTCGGTGCCCGCGGACATTTCTTTGCCCGTTGTGTGGCAACCGATGCAAAGGGTAGCGTAGAAGTACTGAAGGCCGCCTACCAGCACAAGGGTGCCTCAGTGACGGAGGTGCTGCAGAACTGCGTCATCTTCAACGACGGCTGTCATGAGGCTGTCTACAATAACGAGGGCCGCAAGAAGAACGCCATCTACGTACGTCACGGCGAGAAACTTGTGTTCGGCGAGAATAACGAGTTCGGACTGGTACAGCAGGGCTTCGGTCTGAAGGTGGTCGAAATTGGCAAGGACGGTTATACGCTGGACGACGTACTCGTTCACGACGCCCACTGCGAGGACAACACCCTGCAGCTGAAGCTTGCGCTGATGGGTAACGGAGACGGGTTCCCCATCGCCCTCGGTGTCATCCGCGACGTGGAGGCTCCCACCTATAACGACGCCGTACACGCCCAGTTGGCAGAGGTCAGCAGCCAGAAGAAATACCACAATTTCACTGAGCTCCTTGAGACCAATGACACTTGGGAGGTGAAATAACAAAAATCCCCGCCGGGCGGGGATTTTTTTATTTACTATGTTTTTCGGCTATCTTGCGGAAACTCTGCAGCTTCTCACCGTAGCAAAGGTCACCACAGTCGCCGAAGCCAGGAACGATATACTTGTGTTCGTTCATGCCCTGATCGACAGCAGCACACCAGATGGTGGAACCCTCAGGCAATGCTTCCTTCACCACCTCAATACCCTCTGGAGCGGCAATGACGCAACAGAGATGAATCTTCTTGGGTTTGCCCGTCTGTAATAGCGACTCGATAGCTGCAGCAAGACTGCCGCCAGTGGCCAGCATGGGGTCGACAATGACTAACGTCTTGTTCTTGACACTCTGCGTGGCGATATACTCGGTGTGAATGCCCACCTCGGTATGTTCGCGATTGATATACATACGGAAAGCCGAAACAAAACCGTTATCGGCCTTGTCGAACACGTTGAGAAACCCCTCGTGGAACGGCAGTCCGGCACGCAACACGGTGGCAATGACCATATCTTCCTTAGGCAGGGGAATGTCGATAGTGCCCAAAGGGGTCGTGACGGTCTTGGGTTTATACTCCAGCGTCTTCGACAGCTCGTAGGCCATCATCTCGCCGATACGTTTGATGTTGTGACGGAACAGCAGACGGTTCTTCTGCGTATTCTTGTCACGCAACTCCGACATATACTGGTTGATAATCGAGTTGCTTTTGCTAAAATCAATGACTTCCATCATATTACTGCTTTAAGTTTTGCCGACAAAGGTACGAATATGTTTTGGATTTTTGGCAAGTCGATGTGGCAAAATCGCAAGTGAAGTTCGGATTTTTAAATTCTTTAACCTAAAAACAATTGTGTGCGTGCAAATAAATCTTAATTATGCGCGCATAATTCTCAAATTCTTTGTAACTTTGCAGCGCATTTGAAAATAACAAGGATAATATTCACAATTTTAAAATAGTTTAGTAACAATTATGGCAAAGTTAGATTTGACTCAGTATGGCATCACCGGTTCAACCGTGATTGCTCACAATCCATCGTATGAGTACCTCTTCGAAGAGGAGACAAAGGC
>ONKX01000067.1 GCA_900318555.1 uncultured Prevotellaceae bacterium
AAGGAGGCTATCACGAAGACCGTTATGGGCTATCGTGAGGTTTACAAGAAGCAGTCTGGTGGTCGCGGTAAGTTCGCTGATATCATCGTAAACGTAGGTCCTGTTGATGAGGATTACGATATCAAGGAGAACGGACCTCTGCAGTTCATCAATGAGGTGAAGGGTGGTAACATCCCCAAGGAGTTCATCCCTGCTATCCAGAAGGGATTCGAGGGTGCACTTAAGAATGGTATTCTTGGTGGCTATCCTATGGATTCTCTGAAGGTGACTGTAGTCGACGGTTCATTCCACCCGGTAGACTCTGACCAGCTCTCATTCGAGATTGCTGCCCAGATGGCTTACAAGGCTGTATGTGCTCAGGCTAAGCCCGTACTGATGGAGCCCATCATGAAGCTCGAGGTGGTAACACCTGAGGAGAACATGGGTGACGTGATCGGTGACCTGAACAAGCGCCGTGGTCAGGTGGAAGGTATGGAAGAGGCTCGCAGTGGCGCTCGTGTCGTTAAGGCTCAGGTTCCCCTGTCAGAGATGTTCGGTTATGTAACCGCCCTGCGTACCATCACTTCTGGTCGTGCTACCAGCTCAATGGAGTATGATCACCACGCTCCTCTCTCAAGTGCACTGGCTGTAAAAAAGCAGCGGACTTTCACGGACGAAAACGGACCGTCTGAAAATAGAAAGTCAGTAAAAGTCCGCGTAAGTCCGCTGCAAAAAATAAACTGTCGTTGAGCAAATGACTCTTTAGCGGCAGTTCTGAAATTTAATTTTTAATATTTAATTTTTAATTTAAGACAATGAGTCAGAAAATTCGTATCAAGCTGAAGAGCTACGACCACAAACTCGTGGACAAGTCAGCAGAGAAGATTGTGAAGGCTGTGATGAAGCTCGAGCTCCCCAGCGGTGTTGAGGTTGAGATCAAGGTATAGTAAATCCTTCTTCAAATCCATAATAGCGACGTAACCAGCAATGGTTGCGTCGTTTTTTAAAACAATGAAGCAAGTAAGACCTAAAAAGAACCTCGGTCAGCACTTCCTTGTTGACCTGAACATTGCCAAGCGCATAGCTGATACGGTGGACGAGCCGTATGGCGACCTGCCTGTGCTCGAAGTAGGTCCAGGCATGGGTGTGATGACGCAGTATCTGGTGACGAAGCCCCGACCGCTGAAGGTGGTGGAGATTGACCGCGAGAGCGTAGCGTATCTGAAGGGGACGCTGTTTAAGGACAAGGGTCAGGATACCATCATCGAGGGCGACTTTCTGCGTATGGACCTCCGAGAGGTGTTCGCTGGCGGGCAGTTTGTGCTGACAGGCAACTATCCGTACGACATCTCGTCGCAGATATTCTTCAAGATGATTGACAATCGCGACCTCATTCCTTGCTGTACAGGTATGATTCAGCACGAGGTGGCCCTGCGCATCGCCTCACAGCCCGGTACGAAGGCTTACGGCATCCTGTCGGTGCTCATCCAGGCGTGGTACGACGTTGAATATCTGTTCATGGTCGATGAGACCGTCTTCAATCCCCCTCCCAAGGTCAAGAGTGCCGTCATCCGCATGACGCGTAACAATGTCGAAAGTCTGGGCTGTGACGAACAGCTATTTAAGCGTGTCGTGAAGACGGCGTTCAACCAGCGTCGTAAGATGCTGCGCGTCAGCCTGAAACAGATGCTCTCCGACCAGCAAATGCCTTTCATTGCTGATTCTCCCTTCGCCATGCTGCGTCCAGAACAGCTGTCAATCGCCCAGTTTGTGGAGCTGACAAACCTCGTGGAGAAGGCTATTTCCGCCGCTGAATCCTAAGGCCGATTTTTCGGTGTGTTCGGACACAAATTGATTGTGTTCGCACACAATCGGTTGATTTGCATCAAGAAGAATGCATTTTTTTTCCAAAAACCATTCGCAATCCATTGTTGTTTGCGAAATAGTCCGTACCTTTGCATCGTCTTCAAGAGATAATTAGTTGTTTTAGGAAAAAGATTTTGGTTTTTAGGTAAATTTTCGACAATAGCGATTGGTTCGAATAAGGTAAAAAAAAGAAAGATTGAATTTAGGATAACGCGACGTCGTGAGACGCACTTTTTCATAGAATTAGGTTTTTAGTTATTGATAGTTAGGAAACTTCCCGCAAGTGCGAACTTGTGGGTCGTTTTTTTTATTGTCGTTGGATGTCTGCAGGCGGTGGATTTATCCCAGCGTAATCTTCTCCACCTCTACAGGTTCGTGTAGGAACAGCTGGGCTTGTTCCTTGAATTTCTCAGGATTCTCCGTCGTCATATATCGCACCTTGCCGCTTCGTGTGCAGCGCTGTTCTATCTCCGGATGGCGCTCAAGGTAATCTTGCAGCGAGTTGGCCACGTATTCGCCCTGGGCGATGATACGGATGCCGCGAGGCATGTATTTGTGGATTTTGGGCAGCAGGAGCGGGTAGTGGGTGCAACCCAATATGACGGTGTCGATGTCAGGATCCTGGCGCAACAGCTGGTCGATGCGCTTCTTCACGAAATAGTCGGCGCCAGGCGAGTCAGCCTCGTTATATTCCACTAGCGGCACCCAGAACGGACATGCCACACCCGTCACCTGAACGTCAGGAAACAGCTTTTGGATTTCCAGGTTGTACGACTCGCTCTTGATGGTTCCCTCGGTGGCAAAGATGCCCACGTGGCGCGTATGTGTCAGCGAACCGATAATTTCTGCCGTAGGCCGTATCACGCCCAGCACACGGCGGCTGGGGTCCAGTTTCGGCAGGTCTTTCTGCTGGATGCTGCGCAGGGCCTTGGCTGAGGCCGTGTTACAGCCCAGGATAACCAGTTGGCAACCCTCCTCAAACATCCTGACGACGGCTTGGCGCGTGAATTCATACACTACGTCGAACGATCGTGTGCCGTAGGGCGTACGCGCGTTGTCGCCCAGATACAGGTAGTCGTACTGGGGCAACAGCTGTCGTATGCTATGCAGGATGGTCAGTCCGCCATATCCGCTGTCGAAAACGCCAATAGGTCCCTTTTTCATTCTTTCAGCATTTCTTTTACAGCCTTTGTGATGTCCTCTCCCATGGCAGGGTTCAGCCAAGGGGTGGCGTTGGCATCGGTATTCAGGATAAAGGCATAGCCGCGCTGCATGCCGATGGTCTTCACCGCCATATCAATCATCATCAGTATCACGTCCTTCTGCGTCTTTTCGGTGTCGTTCAACATCTGCAGACCCTCTTTCTTGAACGCGATGTTCTTGTCCAGCATCTCCTGCAGTTCGCTCTGGCGCTTCTGCAAGATGGTCTTGGGGAAATTCTTCTGACCGTCCAGAAATTCTTCGTACTTCTTGTTGAAGTCGTCCTCCACACGCTTCATCTCTGCCTCATATTGCTGGCGCATCGTGGCCATATCCTGTTGCAGCTGGGCGTATTCCGGCATCGACTGCAGTACCGAGTCGATGCTCAGGTATCCGAACTTCTCTGACCTGTGGTCAGAGTGTGGCGTTGCAATCAGTCCCGTATTTTCCGTTTGTGCATAGCCGCTTAGTCCCATCAGAACCATCACAGCCACAAATATTACTTTCTTCATGCGTTTCGTTATTTTGTTGTTGTTAAATGTTCATTGTTCCGTTTCTTCCATCTCCGCATCCAGACGGTTGCTCCACAAGTATTTCTTCGTCTCATCGGCGGCCACCTTGCTCAATAGCAGCAGGGCCACGAGGTTCGGAATAGCCATCAACGCATTCATCGTGTCGGCAACATTCCAGATGATGTTGAGATTAACGACGCTGCCCACATAGACGGCGGCGATGTAGAGGATGCGGTAGGTATATTGGGCCTTCTTGCCTCGGAGGTAGTTCATGGCACTCGCGCCATAGTAGCACCACCCCAGAATGGTGCTGAAGGCGAAGGTCAGGATGCCGAAGCTCAGCAGGGGTCCACCGATGTAGGGAATTTTCGTGAAGGCTACCTTGGTCAGTGCAGCACCGTCGTCATAGCTGATGTCAGGGTAGGCGAGGACGCTCGATACCAACACCAGTCCCGTCATGGCACAGATGATGACTGTATCCCAGAAAGTGCCGGTGCTCGACACCAGTGCCTGGCGCACAGGGTTGCGCGTCCTGGCAGTAGCGGCAATGATAGGTGCCGAACCCAAACCGCTCTCGTTCGAGAATAGTCCGCGGGCAATACCATAGCGCATTGCCATCATCACCGTCGTGCCCACGAAGCCGCCACCGGCAGCTTCGGGTTCGAAGGCCGACGCTACGATGAGTTTCACGGCCGGCCATACATAGCTGCTGTTGATGATGAGGATAATGATACACCCTACGACATAGAATACGGCCATGAAGGGAACCAGGAATCCACACACGCGAGCGATGGCCTTTACGCCGCCGATGACGACCGTTGCCGTCAGTGCGCACGCCACCGCACCCACGATACTGTCAGGAATGCCCCAGGTCTCGTTGGCCAATAGCGCCATCGAATTGGCCTGTACCGTTGAACCGATGCCAAACGATGCCAGGACAGTGAAGATGGCAAAGAGCACGCCCAGCCACTTCATGTTCAGACCGCGTTCCAGGGCGTACATCGGACCGCCATACGTGTGGCCGTCTTTGGCCTTCACACGGTATTTCACGGCCAGCAAGCCCTCCGCATATTTCGTCGCAATGCCGAAGATACCCGTCAGCCAGCACCACAACACCGCACCGGGGCCGCCCAGCGTCACCGCTGTCGCCACACCTACGATGTTGCCTGTGCCGATAGTTGCCGCCAGTGCCGTTGCCAACGCGCCAAACTGGCTCACGTCGCCCTTTGCACTGGGGTCTTTCTTCACCGACAATCGTATGGCCGTCAGCAATTTACGCTGGGGAATGCGCAGTCGGAAGGTCAGAAACACATGCGTCCCTAACAACAGCACAATCATCGGCCATCCCCAGAGGAATTGACTCACCTGCGCAAAAAAGCTATCAATCACTTCCATTCGCCTGCAAAAATACAAATAAAAAACGAGCCCACCAAACGATGTGAAAGAAATACGCGTTATTCTTTTGCGTTTTGCATTTTTTTTCGTAATTTCGCAGCGTTAAGTTGAAACGAACGTAGAAATGTTGAATCATAAAATTGGTGAAACTATGAAGAAAATGTTGTTGATCATGATGGCGCTGGTGGGTGGAATGACCGCTGGGGCACAAGAAGTTGGTGAAATATCAGACAGTGTGAAAGCCGGAATCCATTCCGATAATATCAAGGATGCCGTCAACACGGTGAAGGGAGCCTTCGAAACAAAAGTCGTCGAGGCTGCTAAGTTGGTAGGTACGTGGACTTACGTCGAGCCTGTCGTGATGCCGCTCAACAACAAGCTCCTCTCGAAAGCTGCCGGTTGGTTAGCCGACGACGAGCTCGAGAAAGTTTTGAGGGCGTATGTGGAAAAGGCGAATGTGACACCCGAAAACACCAGCATCACCTTCCGCAAGAACGGTACCTTCAGCCGTTCGACAGCCGGAAGGAAACAGCAGGGCGTCTGGATGGTCAACGGCGACAGACTGATGTTGGCCATCGACAACGTCCAGATAGCCGAACTGACCACCCATTTGGAGACCGACACCATGAAAATGGTCGTCGATGTGGCACGTGTGATGGGCCTACTACAAAAGGCCGGTGCCTTGTCTGACAGCAAGACCCACGACGCACTCATCAAGGTCGCCAAGCGAGTGAAGGGCGTAGGCGGTGGCTTCGTCATGGCCCGAAAGAAATCCACTGCGGCCTCCAAATCCTCCAGCCGAAAGTAAAAAAACAATAGAAACCCAAAAATGCCTGAGGTGGAATCCTCAGGCATTTTTATTATAGAGATATTAAATGCTTGGTTCTTACTTCAGACCGAGCTTAGCCTTGACATCGGCAGTGACATCGGTAGAGAGAGTAGTGCTGATGTAAGGAACGCCTCCGGCGATGTCCATGATATAGACGTAGCCGCCAGCCTGGCCTACAGCCTTGATGGCCTCGATAACCTTAGAGGTGATGGCCTGCATCTTCTCGTTCTGCTCCTTGGCGAGCGCCTGCTGGTTATCCTGATAGCTCTGCTGGATCTTCTGGTACATCTCCTGCAGTTCTGTCTCGCGACGCTGCTTGATGTTTGCGGGCAGGGTAGCCTGCTCCTTCTCGTAAGCCTCGCTCTTCTTCTGGAGCTCCTCCTGCATTGACTTCAGGTCGGCTTCATACTGCTTGGTGAGAGCCTCGATGTCGGTACGAGCCTTGGTGAACTCAGGCATGGCCTGGATGATCTCCTGTGCGTTGACGTGACCGAACTTCTGTGCGTTGGCGGTGGTGAAACCGCAGATTGCGCAAATAGCGCAGATGATAAACTTTTTCATTGTTGTCTTGTTTTTTTGTTTTTATTATTTTCGTTATTTCGTTATTACCGGTATTTCGTGATTCCGTTATTTCGAATTAATTTGAGTAGCCCAGTTTTGAGAGGACCTCGTTGGAGATGTCGATCTTTGGTGAGCCGTAGATGATGCCCTGGTCGCTGGCGCGATCGAGGATGAGCTGATAGCCACGCAGGTCAGCAATATCCTTGATGGTGTTGTAGATTTCCTCCTGGATGGGCGTCATGAGTGCCGTACGCTTCTTGAAGAGCTCGCCCTGAGGACCGAAGTACTTCTTCTTGAGTTCTGCGGCTTCCTGCTCTTTAGCCACGATGGCATCCTGACGAGCTTTCTTCTGCTCCTGAGAGAGGAATACGACCTCGTTCTGATAGTTTTTATACAGTGTCTGTGCCTCGACCTGGAGTGCTTCGACCTCAGCCTGCCACTTCTTCGACACTTGGTTGAGCTGTTCGTTGGCGCGCTCGTAGGCAGGGATGTTCTTGAAGATATATTCCATGTCGACGAGGGCGAACTTCTGGGCTTGCAGGGACAGGGTCGCTGCAAACACCAAACCGGCTATCAATAGTAATCTTTTCATTGTTTTCTTTTTTTTTCGTTATTCCGTTATTGCGGTATTTCGTTATTTCGACATTTTGTTATTTCGACATTCCGTTATTCCGACATTTCGTTAGAACTCCTGTCCGAGGATGAAGTGGAACTGGCTGCCGCCCTTGGCAGAGTTGCCGTAGGCGCGGTCGAAACCGTAAGCCCAGTCGATACCCATCAGACCAACCATCGGCAGGAAGATACGCACACCGAGACCTGCCGAGCGCTTGATGTCGAAGGGGTTGAAGTTGCGCGTCTGCGACCATGCATTACCGCCTTCGAGGAATCCGAGTCCGTAGATGGTGGTGTTGCCGAGCAGGAAGGGATAGCGCAATTCGAGGGTGAAGCGGTCGTAGGCATAGCCTGAGGCACCGTAGGGCGTCAGTGAACCGTTCTCGTAACCGCGCAGTCCGATGGTCTCTTCTGCATAGCTGGTAGAATAGCCGCTCATGCCGTCGCCTCCCATATAGAATGTCTCGAAGGGCGACTTCTTGTTTTTGTTATAGGAGCCGAGCAGTCCGAATTCTGCACGTGTCATGAGCACGAAACACTTCTGTCCGCCAGTGAGAGCTGTATAGGTGCGTGACTTGAACTTCCACTTGTGATACTCAATCCAGCGGTATTTCTCCTGCAACTCAGCCTGATAGCGGTCGGCATTGGTGTTGTAGGTCTCAGCAGTAGCCAGACTGCCGTAGTCCTTGCCGTCGAAGAGCGACCAAGGCGGCGTGAGTGTGACAGAAGCCATGAACTCTGAACCGCGACGTGGGAAGAGTTGGTTGTCGGTAGATGTACGCGCCAGCGTGATGCCGAGGTTGATGTTGTTACAGTTACCGTTGGAGATGAGGAAGTAGTTCCAGTCCTGCAACATATAGCGTGTGTACGACAGCTGTGTGGAGAGTTGGAAGTAGTCGTCAGGCCAGCGCAGACGCTTACCCCATCCGAGGCTGATACCGATGAGTTTGATGAACTTATCGTCATCGTAGAGTGAGGTATAGTCGTAGTAGCCTGTGTTGTAGGAACCATAACCACCCATGTAGTTGTAGTAGTTGTTCATCCAGGCTGAGTTACGATAGGTGCTCGAGATATCTGTCTGCTTCGAATAGAAGGCGCTGACGCTGAACGAGTTAGGACGCTTACCACCAAACCATCCCGTGGAGTAGCCCGTAGAGAAGGAGTAGTAGTAGCTACCGTTGGACTGTGCCGAGAGCGACACCTGTTCACCGTCACCGATAGGCAGGAAGCCACGATGCATCTTGTTTTTGCCAAAGAGGTTGCGCATGGAGAAGTTGGTGAGCTTGATACCCACACGTCCGATGACACCCGTCTGTCCCCAACCCAGCGAGAACTCCAGCTGGTCGTTGGACTTCTGTTCGAGTTCCCAGTTGATATCGACGGTGCCGTCATCGTAGTTCGGCTTGATATCGGGGTTGACCTTTTCAGGGTCGAAGAAGCCCATAGAGGCGATTTCACGTGCAGAACGCTGGATGGCGTCCTTCGAGAAGAGGTCGCCAGGCTTGGTGCGCAACTCACGACGTACGACCTCCTCGTAGAGACGGTCGTTACCATAGATGCGTACGTGGCTGATGTGTGCCTGCGTACCTTCCTGGATGCGCATCTCGAGGTCGATGGAGTCGCCAACGATGTTGACTTCCGTGGGTTCGAGGTTGTAGAACAGGTAACCATTGTTCCAATAGTAGTTGCCTACGGCGTCTTCGTCCTCAGAAAGGCGTTTCTTCATCTGTTTCTGATTGTAGACGTCGCCCTTCTTCATGCCCAGCGAACGGTCAAGATAGTCGCTGGTGACGACGGTGTTACCCACCCACGTGATGTTGCGCAGGTAGTAGCGCTGGCCTTCGTCAACCTTGACGAAGACGTTGACGTGGTTCTCGTCGACGGTCCATACGGAGTCTTCCAGAATGGTTGCGTCGCGATAGCCCAGCTCGTTGTATTTATCGATGAGTGCCTGCTTGGCCTCTTCGTAACGTTCGGGGGTGTACTTCTTAGCCTTGAAGAAGTTGCGGAACTTGCCCGCCTCGTTGATTTTACCAAAGGCACTCTTCTTGAACATGTTACCCTTGATCTTGCTGTCGGAGAGCTGGTCGTTGCCTTCGAAAATGATCTTGCGCACCTTCATCTTCGCCTTTTTGTCGACGTTGACGTCGAGGATAACCTCGTTCTTGCTGGTGACGTCGTCGCGCTGGATAATCTCGATCTCGGCATTGTTATAGCCTTTGTCGTCGAAGTATTTCTTTGCCAGAATCTTCGCACGGTCAATCATGTTGGGCGTAATCTGTGAACCACGTATGATGCCCAGTTTCGAATCCATGTCCTCACGCTCGGACTTCTTCAGACCGTTGTAGTTGATGGCGCTGACACGCGGACGGGTGGTCAGATGGACGCAGAGGTACACCTTGTTGCCCACGAGGGAGTCGGCTGTGATGGCAACTTTCGAGAAGAGTCCGTTTCTCCAATAGCGCTTGATGGCCTCGGTGATTTCTGAACCAGGCACCTCTATGACCTGTCCGACGGAGAGTCCTGAGAGTCCCAGCAGTACGTAGTCCTCGTATCCCTCGACGCCCTTGACGGTGAGTCCGCCTATCTCGCACTGGCGTGGTGTGCCGGCATACGAGATGTCAGGGTTGACGATGACGTCCTGTGCGTTTGTGCATAAAGGTAAAAAGGTGAAAAGGTAAAAAGGTAAAACACCTTTTACCATTACCTTCAACCATTTTGTAATTGCTTCTATATTCACTTTTGCTTTTTACTTTTTTACCCTTTTACTTGATTACTTTTCTTCGGCCTCCACCTGTGCTTCTGTCTTGCCGAAACGGCGCTGGCGACTCTGATAGCTCTCGATAGCCTTGTGCAGGCATGCCTCGTCGAAGTCGGGCCAGTAGGTGTCGCAGAAGTACAGCTCAGAATAGGCTATCTGCCACAGCATATAGTTGGAGATGCGCAATTCGCCACCCGTGCGGATAAGCAGCTCGGGGTCGGGCATGAAGTTCGTCCACAGGCGGTCGTCAACGGATTTTTCGTCGATGTCCTCGACGTTCATCTTTCCGTCCTTTACCTCTTGCGCAATATTGCGAATGGCATTGACCATTTCGAGTTTCGACGAATAGCTCAGTGCCACGACCATTGTCATCTTGTCGTTCTTGGCTGTGTGCTCCTCGGTCTCGTGCAACTTACGGCGTACATTGTCAGGAATGCGCGACAGGTCGCCGATCACGCGGAAACGAACGTTATTCTTCATGAATATTTCGTCCTCCAGCGAGGTGAGTACCAGACCCATGAGAGCCGCAACCTCGTCGGACGGACGGTTCCAGTTCTCCGTCGAGAAGGTGTAAAGGGTGAGGAACTTCACGCCCAGGCGCGTACACTCTGAGGTGATAGTTCGTACTGCGTCAACGCCGGCTTTATGGCCGAAGCTGCGATCTTGTCCACGCTCGGTGGCCCAGCGTCCGTTGCCATCCATGATGATGGCAATGTGCTGTGGTATGTTGTTAGTCTCTATCATTGTGACACGTTTTACATTTTGCCCATAAATCATACGTGACTGACACGCGGAGCTGACTGTAGCAGTCAGTGTTCTTAAACAGTCCGCCGCTCGTAATGCCGTAGGGGTCCTTCACCCCGTCAAGCATGTCGCTGGTGGTGAAGTGGATGGTCCATTCCACACCCAGATTCAGACGGTCAGCCATTTTATATTTCACACCACCTCCCAGTGGCAGGTTGAATGCGACTTCGGTCTTGTCGGCCGTGTCGGCTTTGGCGACGGTGGCACCCATACCTATATATATATAAGGTGTAAGGCGCTTGGCACCGCGATACTCCTGTCCTGTTCCGTATGGCCAGAAATTGTATTCATATCTCAGTCCCACGTCGACCAGATTGGTCTTGAAGGAATAGTCCTTCACTATCGAGTCGGGATAGTAGGTCTTCTCATTGCTCGACGAGCCTTTCAGCTTGCCGTAGCTTATGTTGAGGGCCAGTGCCTGACGAGGGTCGATGCGATATTTCGCCAGCAGTGAGCCCATAGGCTGCATGTTGCGGAAGATGTTGCTGTTGAAATCGCCCAGATAGGTTACGGCTCCGATGCCACCACCTACTTCCATGCGGTATTCCGGCTCCGTTTGAGCCTGCACGCTGACGGTCATCATCAGCAGAAGCATCCAGCAACCTATCGCCCTCTTCATCTCTTACTTCTTACCTCTTACCTCTTACTTCTCACCTCTTACTTCTACTCATACTTCCATAGCAGTGTATTCAACAGACCACGCCATACTTCGCCAGTAGTCTGGCCCTGGAGCCACAGATACCAACCGTCGCTCACCATATTCACACTCGGATGCTCGGCTGACAGTTCCTTCATGGCTGGAATGGTACACAGTGAACTCTTTTTCCACGTAATGCCGTAGTCGCGGCTTTCGTAGATGCAGCTATAGGGCGTGGCCGTACAGCCGCCCAAGCCCTTGCCGCCAATGGCGAGAATGCGGTCATCATATTCGGCCACCTGCAAATGCTCCAGACGGGGCAGTGCATAGCGCTCGTCGCGCATCTGACCCATGTATGTCCAGTGGCCCTTAGGCGCATAGGAACTGTTGTCGACGATTTTACGCCACACCATAGCAACGGGCTCCTGTGGATAGTTCTCGACGGAACGGTTGCCAACGAGTATCACGTAGTCTGTATTCTCGGCCACCTCGTCATAATAGAACGATGTCAGTGAGAGGTCTTGCGTAGGCAATAGCGCGCTGCTTTCGTCGAGCAGGTCTTCTTCCCACGTGGAACCGTCCTTCTGGCGCACCATCAGCTTGTTGTCATTGGAGAGGGCATAGATTTCTTTGCTGCTTTCGCCCAGAATCTGCTTGATGCCTTCCATGGGCACGTCGGGCAACTGCTTTGTGGGGTAGCTGGCGGCAGACTCCTCTTCCCAGTAGAATGTCGGTTTCTCGCTGTGGACATTGACGCGGACGGTATATTTTGACACGCCGGTACCGTCGCTGGACAATACCCAGATGATGCGCGGCTGTGTGAAGTCAATGCTGTCGGCGGACGAATAGTATATCAGTGAATCTTCGTCTTCTATGCTTTGTATCAGGGCCAGTCCGTTGTTCTTAGTCGTCAGCGTTACGAGTACACGATTGACGTCCGTGCCAACAGGCAAAGAATCGGTGTTGTAAATCTCATGCTTCACCTGGTCGATGTGGAATGCATAGTTGGAGCCCGTGATGGTCGTTGTCACAATAGTATCCCTGCCGTCGCTGGTGGTGCTTGCCACGTTACGGTTCAGCGTCCCCAGCGAAAAACTGGTGATGGCCGCGTCGGCGTAATAGGTCACATTATTGTCACTGCCTTTTAGGCACGAAGCCGTCAGACAGATTACGGACAACAATATAAATAGAGTCTTTATTTGTCTCATGAGTCTGTTTGAATTCAAATTTGGGTGCAAATTTACGCACATTTTGGCAAATATGAGCATTTTTCGCGCATTTATTAAGTAAAATATATTATAATAAAGCATATTTTAGGTTTTCATAACAAAAGAGCGTGGTATGAATCACTCACTCCACGCTCCTTTTCAACGGATGTTGGTATGAATTAATGTTATCACACTCAGTATGGTAAGCACCAATACAATAGCCAACATGACCGTTGTTTGAAAATCTAATAACATAATCTAATCTTTACCTTAAAATCTTATAAACTACTAACCTAATGAATAAACGTATGCAATCTTCTCGATTGCCGCTGCAAAGGTAAGTCTTTTAGTTCATAGTTCATAGTTCATAGTTCATAATTTGAAGAAAATACAGAGATTTTTGACCTGCATCAAAAAAAGTTGGCCACGCTTTCAGCGCAGCCAACTATGAATTATGAACTCTTAATTATGAACTAATTAGAGCTTAGGACCTGCAGCGACAAGTGCCTTACCAGCCTCGTTACCCTCGTACTTCTTGAAGTTCTTGATGAAGCGGCCAGCCAAATCCTCAGCCTTCTTGTTCCACTCAGCTGCATCAGCATAAGTGTCGCGAGGATCGAGGATGTTGGTGTCAACGCCCTCAAGCTCTGTGGGAACCTCGAAGTCGAAGTAAGGAATCTTCTTCGTGGGAGCCTTCAGGATAGCGCCACCGAGGATAGCGTCGATGATACCACGAGTATCGCGGATAGAGATACGCTTGCCGGTACCGTTCCAACCAGTGTTGACGAGATAAGCCTTAGCACCGCTCTTCTCCATCTTCTTCACGAGCTCCTCAGCATACTTTGTGGGGTGCAACTCGAGGAATGCCTGGCCGAAGCAAGCAGAGAAGGTAGGAGTGGGCTCTGTGATACCACGCTCTGTACCAGCCAGCTTAGCTGTGAAACCAGAGAGGAAGTAGTACTTCGTCTGCTCAGGAGTCAGGATAGATACTGGGGGCAGTACGCCGAATGCGTCAGCTGACAGGAAGATAACGTTCTTAGCGTCAGGACCAGCACTCTTCTTGTTCACCTTCTGGGCAATCTTCTCAATGTGGTTGATAGGATAGCTTACGCGGGTGTTCTCAGTTACGCTCTTGTCAGCGAAGTCAATCTTGCCGTTAGCGTCAACGGTGACGTTCTCCAGCAGGGCGTCGCGACGGATAGCATTGTAGATGTCGGGCTCGCTCTCCTTGTCGAGGTTGATAACCTTAGCATAGCAACCGCCCTCGAAGTTGAATACACCCTCGTCGTCCCATCCGTGCTCGTCGTCACCAATCAGCAGACGCTTAGGATCGGTTGACAGCGTGGTCTTACCAGTACCAGACAGACCGAAGAAGATA
>ONKX01000074.1 GCA_900318555.1 uncultured Prevotellaceae bacterium
TCACGAGGGATAGAGTATAAATCGTTTGACGGCCAATTGCCAACATAAGTTTGAGAATCTGCCACCATCGGCAGCAAAGACATTGCGAGTAATAAAATTTGTTTCTTCATAATTATATAGCTTTAGTCGTTTCCTATGCAAAAGTAATGAATTATTCTGTATTCGCAAAATAATATTCAACTTTTTGTTGTAAATACAAAAAGAAAACGTGGACAATTTGCTTCGTCTACGTCCTATCTGGTATCGGCAAACACCATGTAATCCTAAACGAGTAAATGCCCACGCCGTTCAGCGTGAACTCCTACTTCAGTTCTTGATTACATTTGAAATTTTGCCGATTTCGATAGAACAAGAATCTAAAAGCGGATATTCTTTGACCTGAAGGTGCAAAGCGGCTCGGAGGTCGAAGACACCCTATATGTCAATATGTCCTTATGTCTTTTTTATATTTCTCTCTCAGCCCATAGGCATCATCGTTTTTAGGGTTCAACATTTGTTTAACTGTTGGCAAAGATACGAATAAGTGAGCAAAATGCAAAATAAATCGCGAATTATTTTCATTTTCGAACAAAAGTATCTTCTCGCAAAGCGAAAAGATAAGCATTATTTTCGAAAGTTCCAAACTTTCTTCTACTTTTTTACGGAAATGCGGGCGACTTCCGTAGAAAGGTTGCTGCGAGTATGTCTAGGGACTAGTACGTGTCATAAACCATTTTGAGGCGAAAAATGAAAATAAATCGGGAAAATTTTGGAACTTTCACAAAAAGTT
Source organism: uncultured Prevotellaceae bacterium (assembly GCA_900318555.1). GTDB lineage: Bacteria > Bacteroidota > Bacteroidia > Bacteroidales > Bacteroidaceae > Prevotella. The sequence continues at coordinate 770 of ONKX01000074.1, forward strand.
CCTATCTTTGCAGCGTCAGAACGTATGTTTTGACTATCCGGTAAGTTTCCGCGTGGGAGCAAGACTTGATCGACACTACTCCATTTTCAAACAAAGAGTCACCTCGTGTGGCTCTTTTGTCATTTTGCATAACGGCGGATAAAGGTACGGAAGAAATTGGTGTCCTCCAAACTCTTTCTTGTTACAGATATTTGCTTCTTTCCTTTGTACACAAGTACCTCTCGCGCATAAGGATTAAGCTCGAAATAACGCTTGATACTACGCGCCAAAGTGCCTGGATTGTAATCGGCAGTCATGTGGAGGAGGACACGATTAGTCTGACCTACAGACTCTGACAACCGATTATCTACAGAATTCCTTCCTGCGATGGTCTTTAGGTCGAATAGTTTCAAAACTCCTTTACGCACAAATATGAAGTCAGCGGTGCGAATACCCTTGGGATTGGGCAGCAGATATACACGATAACCGTGCTCTACTGCCTTGCGTGCAGCCTTAATCAGGTTGTCGTAGTCGTCACTTTGATTGCTAATGGCACTGAAAATTCCCGGCTCGCCCTCAACGGGAAAAAACTCGCCGGAGTTGATAATCAATTTCAGTTGATTGATAAACGAGGCTCCTTTCAGATAGTGCAAGTCCTGCAGTTCAACACCCCTCATATTCAGTGCGTTATATATTGTTCCGGTTCGTGTCATATCTTCGTTTGTTGTTAATCTGTTGGCAAAGATAGGGAATATTATGGACATTACCAAATTTTCGAGCAAAAATCCCCTATACATAAATAAGGTACTCCGCCCCTATGCCATTTGCTTTGGCATAAGGGCTGGGAAAATCAGGGCGAAGCGCAACTACTGGAAGGGCCTCAGGAGTCTTTGTGGCCCATGTCGAGAAGTCCACAAGTTCGTTAAGTCTTCGTAGTGTGGCATAGCCGCCAGCATTACGAAGCACTTCTATTACTTGCTGCTCCTGGGTATGACAGGTACCAGTCCCTAGTCATATTAGGTTTTCACCATTCAGGACGTGGCCAATGGTCTACTGATCTACGTCGTATGTCTAGGGACTGGTACGTGTCATAAATGAGGACAACCAACCTATGAACCGGCATAGAATGAAACATTCACAGTAGTATTACCCATAGGAGTGTTTTCTTCATTGACACCCACGGAAGATTCAGCAGTCGAGCCAATGACGCTAATGTTGACGGTTGTCATTACATTGCGTTTCATCGTAAGCGTCTTAGAAAATGTCTGTGTAGCGCCTTTTTCACGTTCCCATTTCAGATCAAGGCGAAAGTCTTCAGTCATGTCTTCCTGTTGTTGCCAACAATCATAAACGTTATTGAAAGTATATATGGCTTCTTGCGAGAATTCACTGTCGCCAGCCCTGACACTTTTACTGAAGAGTTCGCCAACATATACCGTGAGCATGCCATCAGCGGGAGGTGTTACAACAAATTTGGCGCCAAACACCGTACGTTTCATATTAATGACTGCAGTTCCGCCATCGGTAGGTTTGTATCCGTCCAATTCACCGTAAAGTCGTATGGTGCGAGGGTAGAATTTTTCATAAGAGTTATTTCCATTTTTGATGGTTGAGTTGCCTAACTTAATATAACTCAGGTTGGTAGAACTTGTAGTAGAAACAATGAATTTGTTTTCAAGTTTAATCTTTTGGTTACTATAATTAATATAATAAGCATACGGTAAACCATAATATCCATCGTTGTCAACATAGAGTTCATCACGGTCATCCTGGACAATGGTACATTCAAACTTGTAAGTATACTTACTAATGAGCGATATCTTCATATCTTCCACATTGTCAAAAAGGCCATAAGCATAATGCTGATAGTCGTCATTATCACCTTCACGATAGTACACGTTAACACCATAAGTCTTTTTCTTGTTTTCCGAACGGGTCAGAGGATCCTCGCTGATGGAAATCGGATCGCCAGCAAAGCCAAGATTGACATCAATTGTCTCCGCCACCGCATTCGGCTGCCCGTGTTGTAGTGTTACCAGATCGTCAGACCCACTACTGCACGAAAACATTAAAAGAGTCATTAAACATGTACCCATAAAGGACAATTGCTTCATTGGTAATAAATTCAAAACGTTCTTCATAATCTTTATTTATAATTACTTTTACACTCTTATTCCCTGTCTTTACGATGGTTTTTTCGCAAGGGTTGTGAAATGCGTTTTTATTGTTAGAAGAACATCGTAGGCAAAGTGTTCTTCCGCTTCTGGGCCATTTCACTCTTCATGCGATTAATAGCTGTCTTGAAGAAGAATGCTACAAGATATTCGTCTGTTCCCTCAGTCCTGATCTGCTTGAGGGCTGATATATACTCCGAACGGTCTTCGAGTTTGACAATCAACAGCGGATGACTAGCCTTCAACAAGATAAAGTTCGAAAGCAAACGCCCCGTTCTTCCATTACCATCGCGGAACGGATGCAGATATTCGTAGTATCCATGCCATTTAGCTGCAACAATCAAAGGATGCTGTCGGTCATCAAGAGCCCGTTGTGTCGACTCCATTAACTTGGGAACACGTGCTATCAGCGTCTCATGATCCCCAAACATCGTATCGCCTGCAGCCATGTCCTCAGTAGTATATTCGCCTGCAATGGCACCTTGGGCACGATAGGCTATGGTATGCTCTGTCACCAGACGGTTCACATCTTTCAGCAGAGCCTCATCAAACGGATGATTCAAATGGCTCACCATATAGTCGAACGCGCGGAAATGGTCAGCCATCTCAGTACACTCCAACAGCGAGCGCCCCACAGGAATCATCGCCATTCCCTGTTCTCGAAGAATACGTGTATCATCGACAGTAAACGAATTACCCTCAATGCCACAAGAATAAGCAGAGAACAGAATCTCATTATATTCCATCCACTGCTTCTCGCCCATCTTATCAGCTATCTTCTGCTGATATTCCTGACGAATGCCCTCGTATTCCTCTATATTCTTTTCGAACATCGCTGCAAAGTTAGGAATAAGCAAGTAAAGAACCAAATTTTTATTCCATTATTAATACGAAGCCAAGACTTCCTTGGCAGGGATGTATTCTATCTTGCCCTCGGAATTGGAAACGACAATGGTTTCATTGTGCAATGCCTTTTCTTCCAGCATTCTTCTATATGCCAATTCCAGACCTTTGTCCAGTTTTGCGGTTAAATCCTTTATTTCCTTATCTGACATAAGCAATTATTTTTTCGTATACTTCTGCATTACAAACAACAGCAGGAATAGAATCTTTATAGGGTCCAATCTTCAAGCTTTATACCTTCAATACGGCTAAAGTGCTTAGTGTTATGGGTGACTATTGTCAAATCGCCAATAACGCCAGTGGTACCAATCATTAGGTCAAAATCCTCTATGATATTGCCACTTTTCTCCAAGCGGTATTTCTCGCTACTGAAGTATTCAGGAATATCGTCGATGCCAACAATCGTGTAGTAATCAATTAGCAGTCTTGCCTTAGTCAGTTCCTGCTCACGGTATTTTTCTGGAGCATTATGAGCCCCATACAACAATTCAATAGCTGTAATAGCAGAAATGCAACAATATTGATTTTGCTCAATACATTTCTGGCGTACAATCTCATTACCCCGCAATAACTCTATGCAGGTTGATGTTTCCAAAAGATACTTGAAAGTGGTCATAATCAGAGCTTTGGATAGGTGTTTTCAGTGCGTCCTTCGCGAATTTGCTGCATGATTTCATCGGTAGTACGTGGATCGTCACTCCAACCGCCAAAAAATCGGTCAATTTCTGAGGCCACACGTGCCTGACGAACGCTATCTGTCTCATTGACACTCTCGCGCAAACGGCGCGACAATGCCAACCTGTCACTTGCGGATAGACGCTGTGCCTTGCTCCAAACACTCTCAATCGAAATACCCATATCTGTCTATATAACTATTAATTACGGCAGCAAAGATAAGGATATTATTGCAAAAAAACAAGTTTTTCCTGCTTTTTCTGCATCTAAATAGGTAAATTCACTTTTTCGCAAGGCTTGCGAGGGTTTGGAGAAACGGATTTTATTTCGTAACTTTGCAGAAAAATTGAAGAAAGCGAAGATATGGGTGAGGATACATTATTGGATTTTGGCCTTGTAGAGGACAAGATGCAGGGCATCATCAAGGTGATTGGTGTAGGCGGTGGAGGATGCAATGCCGTCAGAAACATGTTTGACGAGGGTGTGCAGGGTGTGACGTATGCTGTGTTTAATACGGACAGTCAGTCACTGTCTCGTTCGCCAGTGCCTGTGAAGTTGATGCTGGGAACGTCTGGCTTGGGGGCTGGGGCTAATCCTGAGTTGGGCAAGCAAGAGGCAGAGGCGAACGTGACTGACATAGAGAAGTTGCTGAGCGACGGCACGAAGATGGTGTTTGTGACGGCAGGCATGGGCGGTGGCACTGGCACTGGTGCTGCCCCTGTAGTGGCGAAAGTGGCTAAGAATATGGGGCTGCTGACTGTTGGCGTGGTGACGATACCATTCTATTTTGAGAAGAAAAAGAAAATCATCAAGGCGCTGAAGGGTGTGGAGGAAATGCGCAAGAACGTGGATGCACTGCTGATAGTGAACAACGAAAGGCTGTGTGATGTCTATACGGACTCGGAGCTGTCGGTGAAAGAGGCGTTCCAACGGGCAGACCATATATTGATGGATGCGGTGAAGGGTATTTCGGAACTGATAACGATGCCGAGTGACGGGGGTATCAAAAGTGACTTCCGCGACGTGGAGACGACGATGAAAAATGGCGGTGGAGCAATTATGGCGATGGGCAGGGCCAGTGGTGAACATCGTGTGGAGCGGGCCATTTTGGATGCGCTGGATTCGCCATTGCTCTATGGTAATGATATTGGCAAGGCCAAACGCATACTCTTTAATATTTATGCCAGCGACGAACATCCTATCTTCGTGCGTGAATTGCAGGAAATAGACGACTTCTTCGACCAGCTAGATCCGAATATCGACGTCATTTGGGGTACTGCTACTGACGATTCGTTGGGAGAGGATGCGAAGGTGACAATTCTTGCAACGGGCTTGGAGGACGAACTGCGTAGCGAGGTGCAGCAGAACGCTCATCACGACGAAGATGACTTCTACGAGGATTTGATTCCCAAGCTCTATAAGCCTGCCAAGAAGAAAAAGATAGCGGAGGTACTTTCACAAGAACTGCCTTTCGAGGTGGAGCAGACTCCTGAACAGGAACCTGTAGTAGAGGTTCAGACTCCTATAGTGGAAATGGAGGAGAAACCTAAAGTGGAGCCTGAGGTTGTCGTGGAAGAAAGAAAAGAAGAACCTAAGCAACCTACGATTGTCGAGAAGTGGGGAAGATGGTTGAATAACCTGACAAAGGACGTGACGGAATGACGGACGTGATTCAGCAGACTGCGGAAGAGATGGCGCTGGAGGTCAGACGATTGTCTGGACAGTTGCTGGCGGCAGGTCGGAAGGACTTGCTGCTGAGGGCTATCGGTGCACCGTTGCTGGAGGAACTGCGCATCGAGGCTGCACGGGCGAAGCTGAGCCGTCTGCTGATTACGAAGGACTACCGATTCGTGTTGGTGGACTACGGGAAGGAGGTGGAACTGCAGCCAGTGCATAAGGCGGTGTATCTGCTGTTTCTGGCGCATCCGGAGGGTATCGAGTTTAAGCGGTTGGGCGACTATCGCGACGAACTGACGCGATACTACATGGCCACGGCGAAGTTGCTGGACAAGGAGAAAATCGTTGAAGGCGTCGACCATTTGGTGAATCCGCTGGACAATGCCATCAACGAGAAGTGTTCGCGCATCAAGAAGGTGTTCTTCGACATGATGGACCCCTACGTGGCGAGCTATTACATCATCAGCGGCCACACGCAGAAACACTTTGCGGGTTCTGCGAAAATATGGTACGAGCGGCTGAAGATTATCAAATTACCACGGGAACTGGTAATCAGGGAGGACAAACAATCGTTTATTTAGCAGAGGACCGGAGGTCGAGGATTTGGCGGACTTTGACATCCATGGGTTGAAGGGCGTCAATCCAGTGAATGGTAAAACCTCGGCGCTCCATGCCGCGGAACCACGTCATCTGGCGCTTGGCAAACTGATGGATGGCAATCTCGAGGCGCTGGAACATCTCGTCGTAGGTGAGGCGGCCCGTGATGTATTCAGTGACGAACTTGTATTCGAGACCATAATAGATGAGGTCGTCGGCAGGGATTCCCTCAGCGAGGAGGCCGCGGACTTCGTCTATCATGCCTTCGTCGAGGCGGGCTTTCAGACGTCGCGTAATCTTCGCACGACGCTCGTCGCGGTCGATATCAACGCCAATAATCAGCGACGGGACGGGCGGCAGTTCACGACGTGGCACGGGATGTTCAAGGTTATACGTCTCAATCTCAATGGCGCGGATGGCACGCTGGCAGGAGTCTACATCGGTCTTGTTGTGCATGTTGGAACCATTCTGGGCTTTCAGCGTCACGAGCATCTGGGTGAGTTCGTCCAGCGAGCGCCCTTCGAGGCGTGCGCGGAGCTCAGGATTCTGAGGGACAGGCGAGAGGTGATAGCCCTTGAGCACGGCCTCGATGTAAAGGCCCGTGCCGCCACAGAGAATGGGCACGGCTCCCCTACCCTGTATAGCCTCGTAGGCGTCGAAGAAGTCCTGCTGATACTGGAAGAGGTTGTATTTCGTGCCAGGCTCGCAGATGTCGATGAGGTGGTAAGGGACGGCGAGGGAGGTGTCGGCGGCCGTGGTGTCGGCGGGAGAACCGCCGACCACCGTACCGCCGTTCGTGTGGCTGGCGGTTTGGCCGCCGGCTTCTACGCGGTAGTCCGCGAGGTCCTTGCCTGTGCCGATGTCCATGCGGCGATAGACCTGACGGGAGTCGGCAGAGATGATTTCCGCACCAATGCGGCCATCGACCTGCGGCAACGCTGCCGCAAGGGCTGCCGCCAGCGGTGTCTTGCCGCTGGCAGTAGGTCCGAGGATGGTAATCATCTGCTGCATAGTCCTAACGCGGGTTATTGTTTATCGTTTAGCGGTTATTATTTCTTGTCGACGACGTCCTTGAAGAAGGCAGTAATCTCCTTGCCCTCAGGAACACGGTCGAGCCAAGCCTGACCTTCAGTCTTGCTCAGGTTGCGGCCGTTGAGCGAGCACTCGTCGATTTCGCCCTCGACCTGCAGACAGTTGAACTTCGCCACCTGCTTGCCACCCTTGAAGGCGATAATCTCCTGTACCCACGCAGGACCGCCGGCAGGACCGCCGAGCTTGAGGTAATAGGTGCCGGCGTTTTCAGCACGTGAAGGGCGATAGTTGCGATTCTCGATGGCTATTAGCTGGAACTTGCCGTCAGTGCGGATGAAGAAGGCGCCGTTCTGGTCGTCCTTGTCGCGCATCCATATCCACTCGTTGTCGTAGTCGATGAAGCAATGAGCCCACTTGACGAGCTCAACGTCCTTGTCGCCCATATCGTCGGCAGCATACAGCTTGCGCATCTCGGCAATGTCGCTATTCCAGACGGGCAGCTCCTCGTCGACCAGCGAATGGAAACATTCGTATTCATATTCGATGAGACGGCCGTCGCGCAGATAGATCATGCCGACGCAGAAACTCTCGGGGGCGCCGTGGACGTAGCAGAGCTCGAGGCCCTTAGGACCCTCGAAGGCAGCAACGATGTCGTTGGGGATGTAGCCGTCGGCATCGGCATTCCACGTAGCGCCGTACGCTGGGTCGTAGTAGCCCAGCTTTTCAACTTTATAGACCTTGGCGCTATCGATGACCAGTTCCAGGGCGAGGGCAAACTTACGGTCCTCATCGTATGGATCCTTGGGGGCGTTTTTGTATTCGCCCTGGAACTCGATGGTGCCATGAATGTAGCGGTCGCCAATGACGGTAAGCTTCGTCGTACGCGCCGCCTTCATGCCGTACTCCTTCTCCATCTTCTTGACGATGTCGGCAGGAAGCGGGGGAACGGAGTCGTAGCCCACGGCACACGACTTCAAGGCGAGCTGTTTGCGCGACTTCAGATAGCTGTCGGTGACGAGGACGGGGCCCCACTGCGGGTCTTCGGCATTCTTGTCCTTCGGATTGACGAACTCGAAACGGCCGCAGAGCGCAGGAATCCCCTCGAGGGGATGAATCTCGCCGATGCTGGGCGTATAGCCGTCAGGATCCTTCAGCACCTCGTCGACAAAGCGCACCTTCTTGATTCTATCGCCAACGATGAAATTGGTGTACTGAGTGGCATTGCGACGGAACATCTCCTGAAGTTCCCAACGCTTGTGCAACGACTCAAAGCCGTCGAGCGTGCCACAATCCTCCTTGTACTTATCCGCGTTGGGCTCGTCCAGATTGGACCAGTAGAGCATGTGCATATACTTGCTGTCGCCACCAATGATATACATGGGCAGCGGCGTGGTGTCGTTCTCCTCGATGATGCTGTCGATGACGGCAGCGAGGGTGTCGTTGGTGTCGGCAGGGGCCGCCTGACCCTTGTTCTTACAACCGACGAATGCGGCCATCGCGCAGATGGCAAAAAGGGCGAGTTTCTTCATATCGTTATTCTGAATATTTTGACAGGCCATTATCGTTTATTGGTTTGCCGTTTTCGTCGAGCTTCACGGTCTTTGCATAGACGGGACGCATGCCATCCCACGTAAACGTGTGCTGCTTGGGACCGTCGTTGCCCCACTCGTCGATGAGCAGCGTCTTGCCCTTGCGCGGCAGGTGGTAGTATGTCTGCGTGAACTCGCCGCGGTCGCCCCAGCGGAAGCCTGTCAGGATGTCGGGCTCAGGGGTGAGCGTCTTCTTTGCGGCGTCGTAGTCGTAGAAGCAGACGAACTCCAGGCAGGGATCGGTGGGTTTACCGATGCGGACGGCAAAGAGGCGGTGACCATTGCTGCGGTTCCAGAAACAGACCGACATGTAAGCGCCATCGGTTCCAGCATCGTCCACCCCCGCATAGCCATTCTTGGTATCGACAGTGACGGTGAGCTCCGTCTCTTCGTCGAGCACGCTCTTGGCGAGGCCCTGTTCCATGGTCTCGCAGATAGCGCTGCCCATCCATGTAGGCCACGTGCGGTTGAAACTTTCGAGCATAATGCCAAGACTGCCGTTGATGACGTTGGTGATGGTCTTCGTGCCCCACCCTTTGTCAATCACGTCGAGCGGACAGCTTTCGAACTCACGATCCTGTGCGCTGGCACTAGTAACGGCCATCATAAATAGTAATAAAAAATACAAATGCTTTTTCATAATTCTTACATCTTACTTCTTACATCTTACATCTTACCTCTTACCTCTCTTAATTCCTGATATTCGTTCTTGCCGAGAAGCCTCCGCGGAGGTCGTCGACGGTGAGTTCCGTCAGTTCCTGCTTGCTGAGATTCGAGCGGCCTGCCAAGCGGTTTGCCTGTTGCTGGATGGCTTTCTCAAAGACGTTACGTGCATAGCGGGCATTACCGAAGTTGCGGTCTTTATGTGCTACGGCATTGTCGAACTGCTCCTGCAGGAAGTCCTCAGCATCTGGAGCCAAAGTGTACTGATTTTTCTTCATATACATCTTGAAGATATCGGTCAGTTCCGCAGGTGAATAGTCAGGGAAATCGATATAGCGGTTGAAGCGCGACTGGAGTCCAGGGTTGGAATCGATGAAACGCTGCATCTCGTCCTTATAACCTGCAATGATGACCACCAAGCGATCGCGGTAGTCCTCCATGCGTTTCAGCAACGTCGCAATAGCCTCCGGACCGTAGTCCTGACCGTTATCGCCCTCAGGAACCAGCGCGTAGGCCTCGTCGATGAACAACACGCCGTCGAGGGCTTGCTGGACAACGGTATCGGTCTTCAGAGCCGTCTGACCCATGTATTTGGCGACGAGTCCGCTACGATCGGTCTCGACAGTATGACCTTTCTTCAAGACACCGAGGTCCTTGTAGATGCGGCCTACGATACGTGCAACGGTGGTTTTACCAGTACCTGGCGAACCGTAGAACACGAGGTGGTAGGACACCTTGGCGGTCTTCAGACCTTGTGCCTCGCGCTGCTTCTGCAGTTTGACGAAGTTGGCCAGCGAGCGCACCTCTTTCTTCACGCTGTTCAGTCCGATGAGCTCGTCGAGTTCCTGATAGGGGTCGCCCTCGAGGGGTTCGTTGACAACGACGGAGTCTTTCTTTTCCGTCTGCTCCGTCTGTGCGGTCTGCGACTGGTCGTCGTCCTTCACTTCCTCGTCGTCGACGAAGATGCCCACGATGATCATCAGAATGACAAAGCCGATGCTAAGGCATCCACAGCCTTTCAGCAGTTTGCCTGCTCCTTGTTTAACGTCATTTGTATCCATATCGTTTATTTTTTCTGGTCTGGTCCGAGGTTACGGCTCTGGATACTGGTATCGAAGGGATTGGCAAAGAACTCGCAGTTCTGCTTGGCCGCCATGTTGATAGTACCCAGTTTCTCGGTAGGATGATATATCTTACAATTGTTCATGTAGAATGCCTGGTCGAGATGGAACAGCGGTGCGTCGCCCCAGTTGGCAAACATGCGGCAGTCGGTGAACGTCAGGCCCTCGTTGTTCCAACCTTCGATGAGCTCATACTCGCGGTTGTTGAAGAAGTCGCAATTTTTGAAATACGTAGCGATGCAATTGCGCATCTGGATGATGCCATAGGTGCAGTCGTGGATGTTGGAATTCATCAGCGTGAAGTCCGTCGTTCCCATCAGGTCGAGGCCATAGGTGCCGCAACCGTAGAGGTCGCAGTCCTTGATAAGCGTCTGACGACCACCCTTCACACCGATGACGCCACCCGAGCAGTAGCCGCCCTCAGTATGTCCGATGGTGAGGTTGTGGACTTCGCAGTTCTCGCAATTGATGAAATAGATGCAGTAGGAGTAACGGGGATCGACCTCGATGCTCGAATTCCGCTCACCCTTGATGATCAGACCCTTCATGTTGAGCAATGCCAGCTGACGACCGTCGGTCTCGCTCTCGCTGACCACCAACGGCGCAAGCCCCGTATAGTCGGAGGCTATCGTCATCCAGCGACGACCGTTAACATTGCGGAAGTACTCTTCACGTTCGAGGACGCGCGAGAGGTTCAGATGCACTCCGGCAGCAATGACAACGGTACGGTTGTTGCCCAACGCGTTGAGGAATTCCTGCTCATTGGTAACGCTATAGTAATCAGTACCATCCACTTCGTCAGGACCGCGTCCGTCGTCGTCGAGACCACCAGGGAAGTGGCCTTCGTTGAGCTTACGCAGGTCGCTGTTATAGGCTGATCCGCTCGCAAAATTGTGATAGCCGCGCACCTCGTCAGGAACGGTCTCCTCGCTCTTGATGAGCTGGATGTTCAGCTGTTCGATGACGCTGAGTTTGATGGCATTGTTATTGGTGCCTGCCTTGTACCACGGCTGACGACCGAAATAATCCTGCAAGTCCTTCGACTGGAACTTCCAGCCGTGGCGTGCGAGAATCTCGTTACGCATCAGGCGCAGTTCGTCCTTCGAGAAATTGGCCAGATAGGTGGTGTTCATCAGCCAGTGAGACAACAGTTCGCTGGGATTCCGCTGTTCTGCAGAGCGCTCTTGCCCCAGGCAGTTCTCGAGATTGTCAGGCGTCAGCGTCATCTTCCACACGGCATCACCATTAGGTTTGCGCACGGCGAGGAAATACATGCCGTCCTGACGAACATACTGTACGCGCCAACCAATCTTTGCACGCAGGGCCTCAGCCTCTGCCTCATCACCCGTAAGGATGTACTCACCTTGTTTACCAGCAACCTTCGTCAGGTGGAAGCGGAAACCGCCCTCGTGTTCACCGATGCCACTCATCGTGACGTTGTTGCCAACGACTTTAGCAGTATAAAGCACTGAGCCGTCCCACCAATTGGAGGCATTCTGAATGGTCTGAGCCTGCACGCCACACAGCGCACACAGAACCAACATCATTGAAAATAAAAACCTTTTCATCTTGGTTAAGTTTATAATTATGTTACTTTCGCCTGCAAAGTTACGAAAAGTCGAGCGAAAAACCAAATAAGATACAAAAAAAAAGCCACCCGACAAAGTCGAGTGGCAATTATTTTCGCTAATAGCTAAAAGCTATTTTATTTCAGTTGACTTCGTCGACTCAAAAACGCGACTCGGCAAACTGAAAGCGAGCTTTCGTTTGCTCTCGCTGCTTATTTGAGTTCAGCGAGGTACTTAATGGTGCGAACCATCTGAGAAGTGTAAGAGTTCTCATTGTCGTACCAAGCAACAACCTGTACGAGAGAGTTGCCATCACCGATCTTAGAAACCATGGTCTGGTTAGCGTCGAACAGTGAACCGAACTTCATGCCGATGATGTCGCTAGAAACCAGCTTCTCCTCAGTGTAACCGAAGCTCTCGTTGGTAGCAGCCTTCATGGCAGCGTTGATACCCTCAACAGTTACCTCA
>ONKX01000004.1 GCA_900318555.1 uncultured Prevotellaceae bacterium
GCAGATACTATACGTGACAGAGAAGATGAGGTGCTCAACTACTTCATTAATCGTGCGACCAATGCTTCTGCAGAGTCCCTAAACTCAAAGATCAAGCAACTCCGTGCACAGCTTAGGGGAGTAATCGATGTGGACTTCTTTCTCTATAGACTATCAATGATATACGGATAAACACAGGAATTTACTGGTGAGCCGGCTTCCGCACCCGATTATTCCTTCACCAGACGCACTTCGTAAATCTCACCAATCTGTTTGCGGGGCTTGGCCACGAATTTTACGCGTACCTGCTGTTTGTCCGTCAAGGCCTCGGCAGGAATGGGGTAGGTCTCGTATTTGAATTCGGAGATGCGGTACTTGCCTGTGTTGTTGACGGAAGTCACGAGGACGTCGTCGACGAAGATGTCAAACTCGTGGCTCTTCCATTCACCCACGCCCCAGTATTTCAGTCGCAGAGCCAGGTTTGTCAGTCCGCCAGTCTGCATCTGATAGCTGAAATAGTGACCGTCGCGGGCATCACGGAAGAATACGTCGTTGGTATTACCTACGAACGAATCGTCAGTCTCCATAAAGTGGTCACTCTCAGGCTGCTGCTCGCCGGGCTGTACCTTGTCGGTGGTACGAGCCTCCAGTGCCTGACGCTCCTGTTCCTGCTTGGCCAGATTGTCGAGATAGCCTTTGTAGTTGTCCTCCGTCAGTGCCAGCCAATACATCATGTAGCGGGCGTCGTGCAATTCGAAAAATGGCATCAGTTCATTGACCGCTGACGATGGACGATTGATCATTTTTGTTTCCAGCATGAAATGGAGCGGTTGTCCTTTAATATCCGTTATCTGTGCGGCAATCTCGTCGATGTTGTTGTTGATGAGGATGGGTGCCTCGTTGATGGGCAGTTTCTTGCCCACGGCCAACTGTCCGAAGCGGCTGTCGTCGGCTATCAGACCCGCTAGATCCTCCGTACCCGTCTTCATGGCGAGCATGATGGGGCCGTGCATCAGGGCGACATACTGCGGCAGGTTGGGCAGGTACTTCACGCTGTTGTGCATGGGGAAAGTCACTTCCACCACGTCGCCCTTCTTCCATTGGCGGTCGATGGTGACGTACGACGACGGACCAGTGATGAGCTGCACGGCCTTGCCGTTGACCGTCACCTTAAACTGTCCGGGCTTCACCCAGCCAGGATAGCGTACCAGCAATGGGAACTGCCCCTTGCCCTGCGCGATGGTGATACGCGACGTCTCAGTATAGGGGAACTGTGTCTCCTGACGGAGCACGATACCCTTCTCCTTCCAGTTCAGTTCGGAGGCCACGAAGAGGTTCACAAACAGCGCGTTACCCACGTGGGTATAGACGAACTGCCCGTATTTGCCGTGATTCTCCATACCTGTTCCCACGCAACACCACATGGCCTCGTTGGGTGCCGAATAGTTGCGGTAGTGGCGCGGACGGGCCGACGTGAAATAGACGTAGCCGCCATGCTCGGGATGCTGACTCGAAAGGATGTGGTTGAACGTTGCCAGCTCGTAGAAGTCGGCATAGCGTGCCTCGGGATTGCGGCGGTGCAGACCCTCGGTCAGTTTCAGCATGTTGTTCGTGTTACAGGTCTCAGGACCGTCGATATCCTCGATGAAATCCTGACAGGCCTCCTTGCTGGGGAAGTGTTCGCGACGGCTGTTGCCACCGAAGGCGAGTGACCGTTCACCCGTCACAATATCCCAGAAGTAACTGGCGGCATCGTGATATGGCTCGGTATTCGTTGAACCGCATACCGTCTGTCCATTTTCAGTCAGTCTGCAGGCCTTGACGGGATAAAGGTTTGCCAGTTCGGCAATGCGTTCGAAACCCACCACCTTCGGCACCTGCGTGTTGGCATGCATATTGTCCAGACAGTCCTGACGCTGCGACAGGGGCAGCAACAGACGCTTGTGCGAGAAACGACAGGCCGCGTCCAGATACTTCACGTCGCGCGTGATGGCGTAGGCATCGGCCAGCACCTCGTTCATGCCGCCGTGCTCCGTATGCAGCGTCTGCTCCACCTGGGCGTCGCTGAGGCCTGCCGTCAGATTGATGATCCAGTCGCAGAAACCCAGGAACAACTGCTTGGCCTGTTCGTTGCCGCAATACACCCACGCGTCGCGCAGGCCTGCGTACATCTTATGTAGGTTATAGAACGGCACCCACGCACCGTAATAAGGTCCGAAGTCACCTTTCTTATATGCCGACCAGATGCGATCGCTGCCCGGTACGCCGCCCACATAGCCCTTGCCCCACGTCGGGTGGTTCTTGGCATTGGCATCGGCACAGCGTTGCAACTCGCTGATCCAGTATTCCATGCGCTGCTGGCATTCCTTGCTGCCCGTAGCGGCATTGATGGCCATCGCCGTCAGATAGTGGCCGCCCACGTGTCCGTCCAGTCCGTCCCAGTTGGGATACGACTTGCCCTTCGGCGTCAGTCCGGCCTCCTTCAGGTATGGTGCCAACAGACGGTCGTTGTCATATTTCAGCAGCACGCTGATGTTCAGGTCGCGAGCCTTCTTCAGCGGTCCGTCCAACAGCGTCACGTCGCCCAACGGAAACTCGTCGGCATACAATTTGTCTTGTGCCACAGCCGTCATTCCTGCGGCCATCAGCGCGATAAGAATCAGGATTTTCTTCATTGTTTCACTTCGTATTTTGGTTTTATTCTGCAAAGATACGGTTTTTTCGCCAAAAATATGCCAAAAGAAGCGTAAAAATGCCAAAATACCATAAATGTGGTATGCAAATAACGTGTCAATGGTATTGTGGGGATGAAAAAATCACCATACCTTTGCAGTCGCAAACAAGTTGCGACAGCGAGCTCAGGCGGCGCCTCAGCAATTCGAATAAATTCGATTGCATTCTCTGACCTAAAGGTCTGAGTGTGGCGTAGCAATCGGCTTGCACTGACCTTGCAGACGTGAAACATTGAACATTTTTTATTAATTTAAAAGGATAAGGATTATGACAAAGATTGCAAAACAGCTGACTGAGCTCGTCGGCAACACCCCACTTCTGGAGCTCAACAAGTATTCACAGGCAAAGGGTATTGAGACACCCGTCATTGCCAAAGTAGAGTTTTTCAACCCCGGCGGTAGCGTGAAGGACCGTATCGCACTGGCGATGATTGAGGATGCAGAGCAGAAGGGCATCTTGAAGCCCGGCGCTACTATCATCGAACCCACCAGCGGAAATACGGGCGTAGGACTGGCACTGGTTAGCGCCGTCAAGGGCTACCACCTTATCCTTACCATGCCCGAAACCATGAGCGTGGAGCGCAGAAACCTCGTGAAGGCCTACGGCGCTGAGGTGCGCTTAACCTCCGGAAAGGACGGTATGCCTGGTGCCATCCGCGCTGCCGAGGAGTTGCGCGACTCTATTCCTGGAGCAGTGATCCTGCAGCAGTTTGAGAACGGCGCCAACCCCGCCAAGCACTATGCCACCACTGGTCCTGAGATCTGGCGCGACACCGACGGACAGGTAGATATCTTCATTGGTGGTGTGGGTACTGGTGGTACCATCAGCGGCACTGGTAAGTATCTGAAGGAGCAGAACCCCAACGTGAAGGTGATTGCCGTAGAGCCGAAGTCGAGCCCCGTGCTGAACGGCGGTCAGAGCGGTCCCCACAAGATTCAGGGTATCGGTGCAGGCTTCATCCCCAAGACCTACGATGCTGACGTGATTGACGAGGTGTTCGACGTAGAAAACGACGACGCCATCCGCACGGGTCGTGAGATTGCCCAGAGCGAAGGTCTGCTGGTAGGTATCTCGGCTGGTGCTGCGCTCTATGCAGCCATCCAGGTGGCCAAGCGTCCGGAGAACAAGGGTAAGAAGATTGTGGTGCTGTTGCCCGATACTGGTGAGCGTTATCTGAGCACCGTGCTGTACGCTTTCGAGGATTATCCACTGTAAAAACTGAAAAAATCACAAAAAAACTTGTGGGTGTAAAGGAAATTATGTACCTTTGACCCTCGGTCAAGGTACTTTCGCTCGAAAAAACCAAAGAAAATTCGCGTTTTCTTTGGTTTTTTGCTCACTTATTCGTACCTTTGCACCCGCTTTTCGCATCGTGTGATGGTGAATTAAGCAAAATAACTTAATTTTAGAGTAACACATTTATTAATTATGAAGGAAATTTCCGTAAAAGGTCAGAAGCGCACCGACACAGGCAAGAAGGCCTCAAAGCTGCTTCGCAAGGAGGGTATGATTCCCTGCAATCTGTATGGTGAGAAGAAGGGTGAGAACGGTCTGCCCGAGGCATTGGCTTTCGCTGCCTCTATGGCTGAGTTGCGTAACGCAGTGTACACTCCCCACGTATATGTTGTCAATCTGAACATCGATGGTGCTGAGCACAAGGCTATCATCAAGGAGCTTCAGTTCCACCCCACAACGGACGCGCTGTTGCACGCTGACTTCTATGAGATCAACGAGACAAAGCCCATCACTGTTGGTATCCCCGTGAACCTGACCGGTCACGCTCAGGGTGTGCGCGATGGTGGTCGTTTGAACCTCTCTATCCGTAAGATTGACGTTACAGCTCCTTACAAGAACATTCCTGAGAAGCTGGACATCGACGTTACCGAACTGCAGCTGGGTAAGGCTATCAAGGTTGGCTCACTGAGCTTCGAGGGTCTGGAGATCGCTACCTCTAAGGAGGTTATCGTATGCTCTGTGAAGGCTACTCGTGCTTCTCGTTCGGCTGCCGCTGAGGCTGCTGCCGCAGAGTAATTTAGCTAAATGCTAAAGAATGGACAAGTACTTAATTGTTGGTTTGGGTAATCCTGGCGACGAATACGCCGAGACCCGCCACAACACAGGATGGATGGTATTGGACGCTTTTGCTAAGGCGTCCAATATCGTTTTTGAAGACAAACGCTATGGCTTTGTCGCAGAGACGTCGTTGAAGGGCCGTAAAGTCTTTCTGCTGAAACCTACCACGTATATGAACCTGAGCGGTAATGCCGTGCGTTACTGGTTGAACAAGGAGAACATCGACCAAAGTCGTCTGCTGGTTGTCAGCGACGATGTGGCTATCCCCGTTGGGCAGTTCCGACTGAAAGGCAATGGTTCAAACGGTGGTCATAACGGCTTGGGACATATCCAGCAACTCATCGGACAGCAGTATGCCCGTCTGCGCATGGGTATCGGCAACGACTATCCCGTCGGTTCGCAGATTGACCACGTACTCGGCCGTTTCCCTGCCGAGGAGCGAGAGAAGCTGGAACCTGCCATCACGCTTGCCGTCGATATCATCAAGAGTTTTGTGCTCGCAGGCATCGACATTACGATGAACCAGTACAACAAGCTGGGCAAAGGCCCGAAAGTCCCTAAAGAACCTAAAACCCCTGAGGAACCTCAACAATGAACGAAGCACGAATCGATAAATGGCTCTGGGCGGCGCGCATCTTTAAGACGCGCTCTATTGCCGTCGACGCCATCAAGAACGGACGCGTCACCATACAGGGGGTCAATGTCAAACCCTCGCGCATGGTGAAAGAGGGCGAGGTGGTCAGCGTGCGCAAGCCGCCCGTGACCTATTCCTTCAAGATCCTGAAGACCATCGAACAAAGGGTAGGGGCGAAGCTCATTCCTGAGATTTACGAAAATGTGACGCCTGCCGACCAATACGAACTGCTGGAGATGAACCGCATCAGCGGCTTCATCAATCGTCAGCGTGGCACAGGCCGTCCCACGAAGAAGGAACGCCGTGCACTCGACGAGTTCATTGGTCCGTCGTTGGAGGGATACGGTGACTTTGATTTTGACGATGAAGAAGTATAAACTATGTGGTTAGACATTATTATTATAATAATAGGTGTTGCGATGGTGCTGAAGGGTGCCGATTTTCTGACAGAGGGTGCTGCGGCCTTAGCCCGTCGCGTAAACATTCCTGAGATTGTGATTGGCCTGACCATCGTTGCTGCAGGCACGTCGGCTCCGGAATTGTTTGTCAGCCTGGTGTCTGCGCTGAAGGGTACACCCGACCTTGCTGTAGGTAATGTCGTGGGTTCCAACACGATGAACTGTATGCTCATCGTGGGCTGTGCGGCCATGGTGGCTCCGATGACCATCAGCCGTTCAACGGTGAAGAAGGATATTCCCTTCTCGGTGGGTGCATCGGTACTGCTGATGTTATTGGCGCTGAACAGTTTCTTGGGACGTCTGGACGGCATCATGCTGTTGCTGGGCTTCGTGTTTTTTATGATCTACACGCTCATGCAGGTCAAGAAGGACAGTGTCGACAAGGTGCAGGCTGAGACGTCGCCGGTATGGAAAAATGTGCTATTCCTGTTGGGCGGACTGCTATTGCTTGCCGTAGGCAGTAACCTGTTTGTCGACCATGCTTCCAACCTGGCCCTTGCGTTAGGCGTCAGCGAGGGCGTCGTGGGTTTGACGGTCGTTGCTGGCGGTACGTCGCTGCCCGAACTGGCCACAAGTGTCGTTGCAGCCCGAAAGGGACAGTCGGCCATCGCCATCGGCAACGTCATCGGCTCCAACGTATTTAATATCCTGTTGATATTGGGATTGACGGCAACCATCAGTCCCCTTGCCATAGCTGGCATCACCACCGTCGATATGGCAGTGATGCTGCTGTCCGTCGCCCTGGTGTGGCTGTTCTCCTTCACCCGTTTTACGGTCGAACGCTGGGAGGGCGCCCTGCTCGTAGGCGGCTATCTGGTCTATCTGGGCTGGTTGATCTACAACCTATAGCGAGTTCTTCTTCTTACTTTTCTCCTGTGGTCCTTCCTCCTATGGAGAAGGGCCTCTTACCTGAAGGTGAAGTACACTCCGGAAGAACTTGATAGTTCGATACAACATCTACGGTCTTGAGAGAGATTCAAAGCCCCAAAAGGAATCAATGTGAACTTTGATGTACTTTTAATTCGCAAAATCCTTGTTTTTTATTTCTAAAAGTTGTATCTTTGCCACGTGATTTTATTTAAATTCAATGATTATGAGTAAAAATATCCAATGACAGATGACAGCATGACGGGTGGATTCTGAACCCCTCGCGTACCGCGCGCGCCTACGCGGTACGCAAGAATTATAATATTTTACTGTCATACTGTCATCTGTCATTAAAGCTATTTTTGAATTATTTGGAAATATGAAATAAAGCTCAATAATGACTTGCAGATAACAGCCGCTTATTCTCCAATAAGAGCCACTTATTGCGTGATAAGTGGCTCTTATTTTGCAATAAGTGGCCTGCGTTTACGGGTAGCCGATGGCGGTGCAGATGCGGTCAACCCGCCGACACGCGGACGCCAGAGCAGAAAGCAGCATTACGTCAGCTCCTAGAAGACCTTGGATTACTTGATACTGACCTGTATCTTCTGCAAATCCTTATCGGCACTGGACGTGCCCAACATCAGTTCGTACTTGCCCGGTACGACACACATGGTATTCGTCTTGGCATCCCACGTCTCGAAACGTTCACGGGGAAGTTCGATGGTCACCGTCTTGGCCTCGCCGGGCTTCAGTGTGATGCGCTGATAACCACGCAGCGTCTTCAGTGGTCCTTCTTTGTCGGCCATGTGACGGATGTACACCTGCACGACCTCCGTTCCTTCTACTTTACCGGTATTACGAACCTGTGCACGAACTTTATAAGTATTGGTCAGTGGCAGGAACTGTGGCTTGCCGATTTTAAACGTCGTATAGCTCAGTCCGTAGCCGAACGGGAACAGCGTCTCGCCTTTGAAATAGCGGTAGGTGCGATTTTTCATCGTGTAGTCAAGGAAGTCGGGCAGATCATTCACGCTGCGATAGAACGTCAGCGGCAGTTTGCCCGAGGGGTTCACCTGACCCGTCAGCACTTCGGCAATGGCTTGTCCGCCCTGTTCGCCTGGATACCAGCCTTGCACGATGGCGTCGCACGACTGTAACTCAGGCACCAGCGCCATAGCACCGCCAGAGCAGTTGACGAAGACGATCTTCTTGCCGGCTTGATGCAACATGTGCAGCAAGTCGCGCTGCACTTGCGGCAATTCGATATCGGTGCGGTCACCGCCCTTGAATCCAGGTTCGTTGACCTTCATCTCCTCACCCTCCAGTCGTGGCGAGATGCCTCCGACGAATACGATGGTCTTGGCGTTGCCTATCTGACTGAGCAACTGCTGGCTGGTGGGCGTCGCCTTCATACAAATGTCGAAATGAAGCGCTGCCAGTCCGTGTTCCTGTATGTAGTCAATCTCTATGCGATAGTTCGTGCCTTTCTTCACCTTCAGTTCGGGCATGGCCTCCTGAATGCGCTGTCGGGCGGTCCACAGATTGACCAGCGTATCACCGTTCACCAATACCCTTACCCTGTCCTCTGCAGCAACGCGCAGGTAGAGTGTCTCGTCTTCGGTGGGAATGAATGTGGCGTTATAGCGTGCCGAGAAGTTTTCCAGCTTGACGCCGGGAGCAAAGACCGTAGCTCCGCCATTGCTCAGATTGATGGGTTCCGACATGTGGACGGTGGTCACGGGGTTGCCCTTCATCGTCGTGTTGTTCCAGTAGATGGCCTGCATGCCTTTCTGTCCCTTTGGCGAGCGTAGATGGTCGAAACGGCTCTCCAGAATTTCGCTCTTGGTGACGGCGCAGCCCTGGATGTAGCGGATATTTCCCAGTTGTTTACGCAGACCTTCGAGCACGGTAATGGTCTTCGTAGCCGAACCGCAGTAGTTGCCCCACTGCATGATGCTGTCGTTGGCGTTCGGACCCATGATTATGATGTCAGATGGCTGATGGCTGGTGGCTGAAAGCGGCAGCACGCCGTTGTTCCTCAGCAGCACGACACCCTCGCGGGCGGCCTGCAGCGCCAGTTGTTTGTGTTTCTTCGACGCGATGACCGACGACGGAATCTTCGTCCATTCCACCAGTTCGTCCTTGTCGAAGTCACCCAGTTCGAAACGCGCTACCAGCAGGCGTTTCAGACTGATGTCAATCTGTTTCTCGCTGATTTCTCCGCGTTGCACGGCCGTAGGTAGCATCCTGTATGCCGAGCCGCACTCCAGATCGGTACCGTTGTTGACGGCTTTGGCCGAAGCGGCAGCCAAGTCCTTCGACACGTTATGCAGTTCGGGCAGGAAGTCGCGTATGGCCCAGCAGTCGCTGGTAATCAATCCCTTGAAACCCCATTCGTCGCGTAGTATCTGGCGTTCGAAGCGGGCATTGCCGCAACACGGCTGTCCGTCGATGCTCTGGTAGGCGCACATCACCTCTGCCACGTTACCCTTCTGCACCACAGCCTTGAAGGCAGGCAGATAGGTTTCCCACAGGTCGCGTGCCGGCAATTGCTGTACGTCGAACGAGTGGCGGTTCCATTCTGGTCCGCTATGCACGGCAAAATGTTTCGCACAAGCCAGCAGTTTCTTGTATTTCGGCGTCCTCAGCAGGCTGGGCTTGCTGTTGTCGTACGGCTGTCCCTGCAGTCCGTTGACGACGGCCAGTCCCATCCGCTCCGTCAGGTAAGGGTCTTCGCCGTAGGTCTCTTGTCCGCGTCCCCAGCGTGGGTCACGGTAAATGTTGATGTTCGGCGTCCAGAACGACAGTCCCTGATAGCGTTGGATTTTTCCTCTCTTCTTGGCTTGCTGAGCCTTGACGCGTGCCTCGTCGCTGGCTGCTGAAAACACGTGGTACACCAGTTCGTCGTCCCATGTCGATGCCATCATCGTGGTGATGGGAAATACGGTGGCAAAGCCGTTGCGTGCCACACCGTGCAGTGCCTCGTTCCACCATTGGAACTGTGGAATGCCCAGACGCTCGATGGCTGGCGACGAGTCCATCATCAGCTTCACCTTCTCGTCCAGTTTCAGTCTCCCTATCAGGTCGTCGGCACGTTGTTCAGCCGTCAACTGCGGGTTTTGATACGGCAACACCTGCGCAGTCAGCGCAGGTGTTCCCAGTATTAGTAATGTAGTTAAGAATAGTTTGTGCATATTGTTGTTGTTAGAGTAAATTGTCCTTCTCGATGTCCTTGAAGTACTTGTATGTAGCAACTTTCAGCTCATCGGTGGCAGGCTCGTCAGCCACGATGATGCCGTGAGGATGCATCTGCAAGGCAGAGATGGTCCACTCGTGCGTCACGGCGCCCTCAATGGCTGCCTTCAGCGCGCGGGCCTTGTGGTGACCGTTCACCAGAATCATCACCTCCTTGGCGTCCATCACCGTTCCCACACCGACGGTCAGCGCCAGCTTGGGCACCTTGTTCACGTCGTTGTCGAAGAAGCGCGAGTTGGCAATGATGGTGTCCGTCGTCAGCGTCTTCACACGTGTACGGCTTGTCAGCGAACTATATGGCTCGTTGAAGGCAATGTGTCCGTCGGGACCGATACCGCCCAGGAACAGGTCGATACCGCCAGCCTCCTTGATCATCTCCTCGTAGTGTGCACACTCGGCAGCCAAGTCCTTGGCATTGCCGTTCAGTATGTGGATATTCTCTTTCGGGCAGTCAATGTGGTCAAACAGGTTGCGGGCCATAAACGAATGGTAGCTCTCGGGGTGCTCCTCGGGCAATCCAACATACTCGTCCATGTTGAACGTCAGCACGTTCTTAAACGACACGCGGCCTTCCTTGTTGGCCTTCACCAGACAAGCATACATGCCCTCGGGCGAACTACCCGTCGGCAGACCCAACACAAATGGTTTCTCCTTCGTAGGCTGTGCTTCGTTGATACGACGGATGACATGCTCCGCAGCCCACTGCGACATTTTCTGATAATCAGATTCAATAATAACTCTCATAAGTCTAAAAATATTAAGTTTTTATTTCTTATCGCCTGCGAAGGTACGAAAAAAAAACGAACCCACCAAACGATGGGCCCATTTTTTTAACTCTTAATTCTTATCTCTTATTTCTTCTCGGCGGGTTCGATGATCTTCCAGATGCAGGCTGCGATTGCGCCACCGACGAAAGGACCTACGATGAAGATCCAGAGGTTGGCCAGAGCGGTGCCACCCTGGAAGATGGCAGGAGCCAGCGAACGTGCGGGATTGACGGAGGTGCCGGTGTAGCGGATGCAGACGAGGTGAACCAATACGAGGCTGAGGCCGATGGCCAGACCTGCGAAGTTGTTGGTGGCACCATTGGTCTTGGCGGTAGCACCGAGTACGACGAGCACGAAGACGCAGGTGAAGATGATTTCAGCGAGCAGACCGCCGAGCACCGAGACATTGGCCTGAAGGTCGTTGGCACCCGTTCCCTCCATACCAGGAACATTGGCTACGAGGACAGCGAGCAGGGCACTGCCGATGAAGGCTCCGATGCACTGGAAGATGATGTACATGATACCCTCCTTGGCGTCCATACGGCCAGCGAGGATGCAGCCCAGCGTGATGGCGGGGTTGATGTGGCAACCGGAGATGCCGCCGATGGTGTAGGCCATAGCGACGACGGCCAAGCCGAAGGCCAGTGCGGTTCCTACCACTGCGGGGATGTTGTTGACGGGATCACAACCGAGGCTGACGGCAACACCGCAGCCCATGAGTACGAGCACCATTGTGCCCACCATTTCTGCCAAATACTTTTTCATAGTGATTTTAGTTTTAATGTTTAATATTAAATGATAAAATGATTACGTCAGAAAGTCCATCTGCTTTCTCAGCGACTGCAGCTGGGTGCGGATATCCATGAGACGCGTGATCACATCGGTCCTGCGGTCGGCACCATCGCGGTTGGCATTGATGATCTTCTTGGCGGCAGCCAGTTTGAAACCACGAACCTTCACCAGATTGTGGATGAGGCGTATCTGTTCGATGTCCTTCTCCTGATACTGGCGTATCTTGGCCGGTCCTGAGACTTTAGGTTTCAGGTAGGTAAACTCCTTTTCCCAGTAGCGCAGGGTGCTCTCGTTGAGCCCAAACATTTCGGCTACCTCGTGGATGTTGTAGTACAACTTCAGATTTTTGTTTAAGTTCAATGCCATAGTCGTTGTATTTTAAATCTTTGTGATGATGCCAATATTCGTGTTGCGGATAAACTCGATGATGTGGCGGATGAAGGGTCCGTCGGGAACCTGCTCCTCTATCTGGTTTACCGCATCGAACAATGCTGTCTTGCTCATAAATACCAAGCGGTAGGCGTTGGCAATGTGCTTCAGCGTCTTTTCATCGACGCCGTGCTGACGTGCTACCTGCATGTTGACACCGCCATATTCCGCCTGCTTGGTGCAGATAATATATGGGGGCACATCCTTCGAGAAGGTCGTACCGGCCTGGATCATCGAACCCTGTCCGACACGCGTCTTGGCGTTCTCGATGACGCTGGAGGAGAAGATGACTCCGTCCTCGATGATGCAGTCGCCGGCAATCTTCGTGCCGTAGCCGAAGACGCAGCGGTTGCCGACTTTCGTGTCGTGGGAGATGTGGGCACCCTCCATCAGCACGTTGTCGTTGCCGAGGACAGTCTGGCAACCGGTGTGGGTGGCGCGGTTGATGACGACGTTTTCGCGGATGATGTTACCGTCGCCGATGATACATTCCGACTTCTCGCCGCGGAACTCAAAGTCCTGGGGTAGGGCACCGATGACGCTGCCCTGATGGACCTTGTTCTTCGCGCCCATGCGCGTACCATTCATTATACTAACGAAGGGGAAGATGATACAGCCGTCGCCAATGACTACGTCGTCTTCGATGTAGGCGAAGGGGAATATTTTACAGTTGTCGCCGATTTTCGCCTTTGGGCTGATTTCGGCTTTTGGACTAATTTCGCTTGCCATAATTATATTTTTTGAATTATTTGCCGCCACCGCCGAGGGCTGTGTACAGCGATACAACTGACTGCATCTTGTTGAAGTCTGCGGTCGCCTTGTTCAACTCGGCTGTGAGCAGCTGGTTCTGTGCAGTGAGCACCTCCAGATAGCTCGAGCCACGGCTCCTATAGAGTGCCTTCGTGTCCTCGACAGTCTTCGTGAGCACTGCCACACGCTGAGCCTCAATCTTCGAGTTCTCGTCGTAGCCGCGATAGTTGACCAGTGCGTTTGACACTTCGTTGCCGGCTTTCAGAATGGCGTCCTGCCACGTGTTGAAGGCCTGCTCGTACTGCATCTTCTTCACCTTCAGATTGACGGTAAGGGCACCGCGCTGGAAGATAGGCTGTGTCAGCGAGCCAAACAGTGAGGCGAGCCACTTGCCGGGATTCAGGTTGCCGTTGCTGTTGGTGAAGGCCAGCGAGGCTCCGACGGTGATGTTCGGATAGAACTGCGAACGGGCTGTCTGCACGTCGTGGAAGCACGATGCCAGCGCCATCTCTGCATAATGCACGTCGGGGCGGTTCTGGAGCAGGGCAACACCTACGCCCGTCGAGAATTCGGTGGGCAGTGCCTGCTCGTACAGTGTCGAACGGGGAATCTGCTGTCCCTGCTGTCCGATGAGCAGCGAGAGTGCATTTTCCGTAGCGCGAATCTGACGACGGAAGTCGTTGGCTTGTGTCTGTGTGGTCAGGTAGGCAGCCTCAGCACTCTGCACACTGATAGAGCGCACGCGGCCCAGCTGATGCTGCAATGCCATCATGTCCCACGTTTCCTTGGCCATTTTGCTCATTTCCGTCACGATGCGCAGCTGTTCGTCGAGCATCAGCAGCGTGTAGTAGCTGTTGGCGATACCGCCGATGATCTGTGCGCGCACGGCCATCTGGTAGTCCTTCATGCCCAGCAGCTTCATCTGTGTGCTGCGTTTCTGCGACAGGATGTTGCCGAAGAGGTCCAGCGTCCACGATGCTGTAATGGGTAGCGTGTAGCTCTTGGTGGTCACTGACGGGTCGGTGTAGAGCGTCGAGATGGTTGCCATAGGACTCTGCTGACCGATGTTTACGGCAGGCAGGAAGGCCAGCTTGGCAGCAGTCAGCATCGACTCATACATCTTTACGTTCAGCGCGGCATTCAGCAGGTCGGGATTGCGCTCCAGTCCTTGCTCGATGAGTGCCTGCAACTGGGGATCGGTGAACACCGCACGCCAAGGCAGGTTACCGAACGAGGCGGTGTCCTGTACGACCAGTGTGTCTATGTCGCTCACCGCATCGCGAACCAGTCCTTTCGTCTCAACGTCAGGGCGCTCGTACTTATTGTATACGCCGCAGCTGCTAATGAGCAACGTAGCGGCAGCAAATATCATAATCTTCTTCATAGTCTCTTACTTCTCCAATTCATAATCTACGGGACGGTGAGCATACTGTGCTATCTCCGTTGCAACATCAGGATTCTCCTCCTCACCCTCGAACTTGATGGGTGAAATCTTCTCCTGCAGGCTCTGGAAGATGACAAACAGGCCGGGTACAACGATAATCTGGAACAACGTACCTAGCAACATACCACCTACTGCGGCAGCACCTAGCGTCTGGTTACCATTCTTACCTACACCCGAGGCAAACATCATAGGCAACAAACCAATGACCATTGCCAACGACGTCATGAGGATAGGACGCAGACGGGCTGCTGCACCGAGGATGGCTGACCACGTAATGGCCATACCCATCTGACGGCGCTCTAGAGCGAACTGCACAATCAAGATGGCATTCTTCGCCAACAGACCAATCAGCATAATGAGTGAAATCTGCATATAGATGTCGTTCGCGTGTCCGAACATCATCGTAAAGAGGAAACAGCCAGCCAGACCGAATGGTACGGAGAGTACCACGGCCAGCGGCAGAATGTACGATTCGTACTGTGCCGACAGAATCAGATAGATGAAGATGAAGCACAGCAGGAAGATAATTGCTGTGGTATTCGACGCCTTCGCCTCCTCACGGGTCAGGCCTTGGTAGTCGTATGAGTAACCGGCAGGCAATATCTCGGCAGCCACATCCTGGGCGGCCTTGATGGCCTCACCCGTCGAATAGCCGCTGGCCACCGTGGCTGTCACGTTGATGGACGTAAACAGATTGAAGCGGTTGATGTTGGCAGGACCGTAGACACGCTCCAGGCGGCAGAACTCCTGCACGGGAGCCATACCGCCCGACGTGCGGACATAGATGCTCTTCAGCGACTCAGGTGTCATGCGGGTCTCGGGCGATGCCTGGATCATGACGCGGTACAGCTTACCATAGGCGTTAAAGTTCGACGCATAGAGTCCGCCGTAATACCCTTGTAGCGTGCTCAGCACCACTGCGGGCGACACACCTGCCTGCTTACACTTCGCCACATCCATATGCAGCATGTATTGTGGATAGTTGGGGTTGTACGACGTTTGTGCCGTCTGGAATTCAGGACGCTTGTTCAACTCAGCCAGATAGTCTTTGACGACGCCATAGAACCTATCGAGCGAGCCACCTGTACGATCCTGCATCACGATGGACACACCTGAGTTAGCCGAGAAACCGGGAATCATTGGTGGCGCGAAGGCCAGAACCTGGGCATCCTTGATATGTGCTGTCTTGATGAAGATTTGGGCAATGACACCCGTTGACTCCAGCGGATTCAGGAAGAAACGGTAGATGCCGTCACCCTGCCACAGACCGCTAATCTTCCACCACAGCCCCTTCTGACGCTCTTCAAACGGCTTCAACTTGACGATAAACGTAGCCTGGTCGGAACCCGAACCGGCAATGAAGTTATAACCCTGAATCTGCTCACGGCTCTGGATGGCAGGGTCGGCAGCCAGGATGGAGTCTACTTCGTCGATGATCTGACGCGTGCGGGCCACAGAGGTCGAAGGAGGCATCGTGATGGTACAGAAAATCGTTCCCGTATCCTCGTCGGGCACCAGTCCCGTTTTCGTGAACGCGAAGGTACCTACCAGTACCACAACACCCAGAATCACCGTAGTCAACACCGTGATGGGCTTGTGCACTAGTTTCTCGACATTACCCTTGTATTTGCTTAAGATTTTGTCGTAAGCAGTATTGAATGCCATGTGGAAACGGTCTATGCGGCTCATCTTCTTCTCGTGCCCATGCTCATTATGCGGCTTCAGGAAAATGGCACACAACGCCGGTGACAGTGTCAGGGCGTTCAGTGCCGAGATGAAGATAGAAACGGCCATTGTCACACCGAACTCACGGTAGAACGAACCCGAAGTACCGCCGATGAACGACACGGGGACGAACACCGACGCCATTACCAGCGTGATAGAGATGATGGCTCCCGAAATTTCGTTCATGGCGTCGATAGAAGCAGTCAGCGTCGACTTATATCCCTGATCCAGTTTCGCGTGAACAGCTTCGACCACCACAATGGCGTCATCCACTACGATGGCAATGGCCAAAAGCAAGGCGGACAGCGTCAGCAGGTTGATTGAGAATCCGAAGATATTCAGGAAGAAGAACGTACCAACGAGCGACACCGGAACGGCAATCAGCGGGATGAGCGTCGAGCGCCAGTCTTGCAGGAACACGTAAATCACGATGAACACCAAGATTAGCGTGAACACCAGCGTGAACACCACCTCCTCGATGGACGCATACAGGAACTCCGTCACGTCGTAGTTGATCTTATACATCATGCCTGGCGGGAACAGCTTGGCCTGCTCTTCCAACTCAGCCTTCACAGCCTTGGCAATTTCATTGGCGTTTGAACCGGCAATCTGCTGCACCATACCCAGCACCGACGGCAGGTTGTTGTTGCGCATCGACACCGAGTACTGCTGACCGCCCAACTCAATCTTGGCCACGTCCTTCAATTTCAGTGTCTGACCGTTGGCATCGCTACTAATGATGATGTTGCCAAACTCCTCGGCAGTCTTCAGACGACCGGTGTAGCGCATCGAGTATTCGTAGGCCACATTCGACTCCTGGCCAAACGAACCCGGAGCAGCCTCAATGTTCTGCTCAGCCAGCACGTTCGAGATGTCCGAAGGCATCAGGTTGTATTGTTTCATCACATCAGGCTTCAGCCAGATACGCATCGAGTAGGTCTTCAGACCTGGCGACTGCACGTCACCGACACCCTGAATACGCTTGATGGCAGGAATGATATTGATATTCGAATAGTTCGTCAGAAACTCGTCGTCGTATCGGCCGTCAGAAGTCAGCGTAAACATCAGCACCTGTGATGACTGGCGCTTCGTCACCGTCACACCCATACGTGTTACTTCGGCGGGCAAAAGCGCCTGCGCCTGCTGCACACGGTTCTGAACGTTCACGGCACACATATCGGCATTCATGCCTTGGCGGAACAGCACACTAATTTGTGCCGAGCCGGCACCAGCCGTCGATGTGATATAGTCCATGCCTTCCACACCGTTAATACTCTCTTCCAACGGCACAATGACGGAGTTTTTCACCGTTTCGGCATCGGCACCGGGATAGCTCGTCCATACCGCAACGGTAGGAGGCGCAATATTGGGGTACTGCTCAATAGGCAGCGACACCAGGCCGATAATACCCAGCAGGACGATGAGGATTGAAATCACCGTCGACAGCACCGGTCGTTTGATAAATGTTGTAAAAGTCATGTTGATTTACTATTTGACAATTCGATTATTTACTTTCTTTTCGCTCTCCATGATCCGAACCACATTCCTATCAGGAATATCACAACTATAACAACTATTCCAACTAGGATAGCAATGACAAGAGTCTTTACGCCGTCAGCTGCATTCATAGCCCCAAGTACATCACCTGCTGACATTGCTTTTGCCTGATCATCAATCTTCTGCTGATATTTTTCAGAAGTAATGGGGACAATCTCCATACCATCCGAAAGTTTCGTAATACCATTTGACACAAACTTGTCACCAGTTTTCAGACCGTCGGTCACCACGTAGTTGTTGCCATCGGTCTGCGGATCTACCTTGATTTCCGTATACTTCACCTTGTTGTCATTGCCCAGCAGGTAGACGAACTTCTTGTTCTGAACCTCACTGACGCAGCTCATGGGGATGATGATGGCGTTATTGTTCTGACGCGGGATGATGATGGTACCCGTAGCGCCGCTCTTCAGTTGCCTCTCAGGATTCTGGAAGGCTGCAATGAGCTGAACGGAACCTGTTTCAGGATCAACCACACCGCTCATCTTCGTCACCTTACCCTCGTGGGCATAGATGCTGCCGTCGGCCAACTGAAGCTTCACGGCAGGAATATGGTCCAAACCGGTCTGCGAGATGACCATTGCCTCCTTTTCTGTTACCGAGAAGTACACCTCCATTGATGAGATGTTGGCCACGTCAGTCAGTACGTTAGAACCGCTCACCAGTGAACCTCTCTTATAGGGCAGTGTGCCAATGACACCTGATGCGGGTGACTTTACGTAGCAGAAGCTCAATTGTTCCTTGGCGTTAGCCAGTGAAGCCTGAGCCTGTGACAACTGGGCCTTTGCACTCTCTAGCGAGTTTTGTGATGTCTGTAACTCATAATCACCGATTACGCGGTTGGCATGTAACTGTTTCGAATTGTCATATGTCAACTGGGCTGTGTTCATCTGCTGCTGGGCGGCATTCACTGCGGCCTGAGCTTGGCGAACTGATGCCTGATAAGTGGCATTGTCAAGTACAAAAAGCGTCTGACCGGCACTTACCGTCTGACCTTCCTTTACATTGATTTCTACCAGGAAACCCTGAATCTTCGGACGGATTTCCACATCCTGCACACCCTTGATGGTTGCTGGATACGTGGTCTGCATGTCGGTACTCGACGTTCCCACGGTCACCACGGGATACTCATTATCGCCAAACTGAGGACGTCCACCGCCCCCACCACACGATACTAACGTTGCAGCAATAGCTGCAAGCATCATCATTTTCTTCATTTTCTTTCTACTATTTTTTATTATTCGAATAATCTTTCCCACCGTTCAAGACGGCTTTCAACTTGCAAAGATACAAAAACTCTTTTGCGTACGCGCATATAGGCATGTACTTTTAACAAAGTTTAGAAAGTTCTACCTTTTGTTTTTTGTTTTATCGTTACGCATGTAACACAGTGCAAAGTATTGCTTATATATAATAAAGTATAATAAGTGGGAATGTTGTAATTTTGCAGGCGAAAATAATATAAACATAAATCAAGAGAATGAATAAGACGTTTACACGAAATTTTTTATTGCTGGCAGTATGCCTGTTCGCACTCCCGTCAGCAGCACAGTTGTCATCGAATCCCTACAAGTTTCTGGGTAACATTACAACCAGAGGAAATGTTGAAGCTGGAGGTGGTGTCCCTAAGTATTATACGCTTTGGAATCAAATTACCTGTGAGAACGAATCGAAATGGTCTTCTGTAGAGGGCAGTCGTGGCAATTTTAACTGGAATGGAGCTAATAATGCCTTCAGCTATGCCAAGCAACATAATTTCACCTATAAGTTCCACGCTTTGGTGTGGGGTGCCCAGTACCCTGGTTGGCTGGAGAGTTTGGCTCCAGCAGAACGCTTTGCTGCGATGACCAACTGGTTTGACCATGCAAAGGATCAATTTGATGTACTGCCTATGATAGACGTGGTTAACGAGGCTGTTGGTAATCACCAGGCAGGCAACCCCATGATGAAAGAGACATTAGGTGGTGGTGGTAAGACTGGTTACGACTGGCTCATCAAGGCTTTCGAGATGGCTTATGAGCGCTGGCCGGATGCCATTCTTATCTATAACGACTACAACTCCATCCGTTGGGATTTGAATAACTACATTACTTTGGTGCAGACCTTGCGTGATGCCGGAGCACCAATTGATGCCTATGGCAATCAGGCGCATGAACTGAGTGATATCAGTGAAAGTGAGTTAAAAAATGCATTAAAATCACAGCAAGATGCATTGAAGATGCCCATGTTCGTTACCGAGTTGGATATAGATATTGCCAATGACACTCAGCAGAGGAATCAGTATAAGAAGGTACTGCCGAATATGTGGGAACTGCCCTATTGTGCCGGCGTTACCTTATGGGGCTATGTTCTTGGAGCTACTTGGGTTGACAACTCGGGTCTTTATAGAAATGGCGAAGAGCGTCCTGCCATGACTTGGATTAAGGAGTATATGCAGACCGATGCAGCCAAGAACGCTGTGGGTCCTTTCCCAGGTACGAAGAAAGAAGCGTCTATCTATATCCGTCCCGCTTCTCAGAATGTTGCCAAGGGCGATGTTTTGCCCATCAAGGTACGTGCCCGTATGGCTACCAAGACTATTGAGAAGGTTGACCTTTATGTCGGTTCTGAATTGATTGCCACCATGACGTCGGAACCCTACATAGCTGAATATACAGCAAGTACTGCCGGTTACAATATCTTGAAGGCAGTCGTGACCACTACCGACGGCTCTACCTACGAGCGTTACGGTCGCTTCAAGGTGCTTTCTGAAACCACCAAGCGTGAGCCTTATAATGAGACGCTTCCTGAACTGCCCGGTACTGTCAATGCAGGAGAGTTTGACAAAGGTGCTTCTGGGGTGTCTTATAGTAAGGTAAGCACCACTGCTCTTAAATCACGCGATAAGTTCAATACTACCGCTACCCAAGATGGTCAATGGATGGATTACACCGTTGATGTGATGGAAGATGGTCTCTATACGGTGGATGTTGAGGTTGCCTCTACGAAAACGGGTGGCAGATTCCATCTGGCAGAATATTCTTTCGATAATCTCGACTTCCTGACCGATTTCACCGATGTTCCCAATACAGGTAGCACTACCGAATTCAAGCCCGTACGCTGTTCCGTCAACAAATACCTGACAGCTGGTCGTCATGTGTTTACGATGCTTGTCGAAAAGGGTGGTTTCTATCTCAATAGTATGACATTCAATCTTCTTCCGACCTACAGTATGCCAGGTATAGTCGAAGCTGAGAATTTTGTGAACAGCAAGGGTGGTAGTATCGTTGCAACCTCTGATGGATTTGCATGGGGTAATGCTGCAAATGGTGACTGGGCTGAATATTCCGTCAAAGTGGAACAGGCAGGTAAATACTCTTATGAGGCTACTGTATCATCGGAGACCTCTGGTTCTAAGTTCACAATGACTCTGATAGATGAGGGTGGTAATGAGATTAGTATTCCTATGGTGAAGGTGCCTAATAAGGGCAAGGACACCTACGAGGTGAAGACGGGCAATGTCAAGGACGCCTTCAAGGAAGGACTGCATACATTGCGTATTAACATTACTGGAGGTAATTGCAACATTGACAAGGTTAACTTCATCTGCACCGAACCGGTTACTGGCATTGTCAATGTAGAAATTGACGGCGATAATACTGGTGATTCTTACAACCTCTCTGGTCAGAAGGTTGGTACGGGATATAAGGGTATCGTTATCCGCAATGGTCGCAAGGTATTTGTGAAATAGCGAGCCATCTCGATAATAAAAAGGGAACTGACAGCTGTGTCAGTTCCCTTCTTTCTTTTATTATAATCCGCTAACGCGATGGAGGCGCTCGAGATTGTCATCCCAGATGCCGCGAAGATCTGCCTCCTCGTCGTCGTCGATGGCATAGTCAGTAATAAGGAGACTGAGTTCACCAGTAACGTCGCTTTTCTGAATGCGCATCTCCCATACGGCGTCGGGAGTTTCCTCGTGGTAGTCCCAGAGCATTCGGATGTGGTTGTACTTCTCGATTTCAATGACTCGCGACTGCTTGGTGTCGCGCTCTGTCCAGGGATGTCCCCAGGTGAAAGTCATCAAGTCGTCCTCTTCTGTCACCTTGTCGGCTATCCATTTTTCCAAACCGTGGGCATTGCTGATGAAGTCCCAGATGATCTTCGGTGACTGTGTCGACAGCGGGTATTCAATAGTTAATTTCTGCATAGTCAGTCGTTATTAGCAGGTGATTTAGATTATATTTTCCCTGCAAAAATACAAAAAAATATCGTAACAAGAAATTTTTTTGCAAAAAAGTTTTGGTAATTCGAAATATATTCATACCTTTGCAGCCGATTTGAAGGAATCGAGTGCAAATTAGCGCTAAAAATGGCGGGGTAGCTCAGCTGGTTAGAGCGTCGGATTCATAATCCGGAGGTCGAGGGTTCGGGTCCCCCTCCCGCTACTGAAAAGGAAATTTCCACGAATGGGGTTTCCTTTTTTGTTTTTATTTTGTTTGTTACTGTTTACATGTTACATTTTTGATAGTATGTGTTACATATATGTACGCGCATATGAAATAATATGTTTACCTTTGCAGGCAAATTTAAAACTAGTGAACAAAAAGGTATGAAGAGACTCATTTCCTGCGCTGCACTTATCGTAGCAGCAGTTTTGGCGTTGAACGCCCAGAAACCCATGAAAGCCCCCAAGGGCGGTAAAATGATTAGTGACGAATTGATTGGCATTTTCTTCGAGGATATCTCGTCGAGTGCTGATGGTGGTCTGTATGCTGAACTCGTTGAGAACGGTTCGTTTGAATACAGCCCTGCTGAGCGCGACGGATGGGGGGCTGGTACGTCGTGGAAGGTGATTCGCCCAGGTCATTCACTGGGCCTGATAGAGGTTCGTAAGGATAAAGGCATCCATCCCAACAATCCCACCTATATGCGACTGACTGCCGAGCGCACCAAGGAATACTATGACTACAAGGGCTGGAAAGGCTATGGTATAGAGAACGATGGTTTTGACGGCATCTCTGTGAAGGCAGGTGCTAAGTACGACTTCTCTGCCTTCTTCCGCAATTATGGTGATGCTAAGCAGATTCGTGTCGCACTTGTCGAGCCTCAAGGCTGGGGCAAGGATCCTAAGCTGTTGGCTGACGCAACATTGACTGTCGATGCCACGAATTGGAAGAAATACGAGACCGTGCTGACCCCCGACAGCACCTGCCAGAATGCAGCATTACAGATTCTCATGCTGACTAATGGCGATATGGATATTGATATGGTATCGCTGATGCCAGAGGATACTTATAAGGGCCATGGCCTGCGTAAGGACCTGGCACAGGCATTGGCAGACCTGCAGCCGAAGTTTATGCGCTTCCCTGGCGGTTGCGTTGTACATGGTGGCGGCGACGGCTTCTGGGATACCTATCGTTGGAAGACTACTATCGGTCCGAAAGAGCAGCGTCGCGGTTTGAAGAACACGTGGGGCTACCACCAGAGCATGGGACTTGGCTACTTCGAGTATTTCCAGTTCTGCGAGGATCTCGGTATGGAGCCAGTCCCCATCTTGCCTTGTGGTGTGAGTTGTCAGGGAGCCAATGGCGGCTGGGGTATGTATCCCACACAGGCTCAGGACGTTGTGCCCATGAGCGAGATGGACGAATGGGTTGCTGAGGCTATCGACCTCATCGAGTGGGCCAATGGCGATCCAGCCACGAACAAATGGGCAAAGATGCGTGCCGACGCTGGTCACCCTGCCCCCTTCAATCTGAAGTATCTCGGTTTGGGTAATGAGGAGAAAATTTCCCCCGAATTCTGCGAACGCTTCCGTTATATATATAATAAGGTTATGGAGAAGCATCCC
Organism: uncultured Prevotellaceae bacterium; assembly: GCA_900318555.1. GTDB lineage: Bacteria > Bacteroidota > Bacteroidia > Bacteroidales > Bacteroidaceae > Prevotella. The sequence goes on from ONKX01000004.1 coordinate 23,297, forward strand.
GAAATCGTTATCGTCGGAACAGCCGGTCCTGGTTCACATCCTGGTAACAGCGATCTGGAAAATGGTTGGAAACTGGCCGACGAGCTGGGTATGCCGATTATTGACGAGCACTACTACGAGCCCAATACCTATTTCCTGAACAAGCGTCAGTATGATGCCTATCCTCGCGACCGTAAGACCAAGGTCTATCTGGGAGAATATGCTGCCAAGGACAAGAAACTCATCGACGCATTGGCTGAGGGTCTGTATCTGTTGCATGTAGAGCGTAATGGTGATATCGTGGCAATGACGTCGTATGCACCGCTCTTCGCCAAGAAGACCAATACCAATTGGAATCCCGACATGATTTACTTCGACAACGAGCGTCCATATCTGACCTGCAGTTATTATGTGCAGCAGCTGTTCGGACAGTCGAGTGGCCAGTACTATTACGGCGATTGTGTACATTTCGACGGTGATGCCAAGGGTGTTGAACAGCCTCAGGAGGACGTACATTACGGCCAGAGTGTCATCTTGAACGTGAAGACCCGCAAGCTTTATGTGAAGTTGGTGAACGCCAGTGATGAGAAGAAAGAGGCCGAGATTAACTTGAGCCGGTTTAGCATCAAGAAACTGGCCAAGAAGACTGTAATCACGGGTTCAGCTAATGATGAGAACAACTACGAAAAGCAGCCCATCGCTCCGAAGACGGAGACCATCAAAGCCAAGAAGAAGTTTGACATCGATGTTGAACCATATAGCATGATTATGCTGGAATACAGTTTGTAAAAAGCGAAAAAAGATAAGTGTAAAGTAAAAGAAATGAAAAAGACAATTTTATCTGTTGCTCTGATGTTGATGTCAATCCTCGGAGCAAAAGCGGAAGTAGATCCGAACTTCTATATCTACATCTGTTTCGGACAGTCAAACATGGAGGGTAATGCCCAATGGGAACAGCAGGATATAGGAGTCGATCCACGTTTCCAGATGCTGGCAACGTGTAATTTCACCAGTCCCCAACGTACACTGGGTAATTGGTATACGGCCGAGTGTCCTATTGTTAGCCCTGTGGGTAAACTTGGACCTTCTGACTATTTCGGTCGTACGATGGTAAAAGAACTGCCCGACAAGAAGATTGGCGTCATTGCCGTTGCAATGGGTGGCAGTCCTATCGAGATGTTCGATAAGGACCTTTACAAGCAGAAGTATCAAGATAATTACAACGAGTGGTGGGCTCAGATTGCTAGAAACTATTATGGTGAGAATCCTTATGGCCGTATCATTGACATGGCTAAGAAAGCCCAGAAGGTTGGTGTCATCAAGGGTATCCTTTTGCATCAGGGTGAATCTAATAATGGTGATGAGAAGTGGCCTGGCATGGTGAAGAAGATCTATAAGGACATGCTGAAAGACCTTGGTCTCAAATCTGTCGATGTTCCCATTTTTGTGGGTGAGACTGAGTATGAGAACATGGGTGGCGGATGCTCATGGCATAATCATGTAGTTGCCAAGATTCCTGAGGTTATTCCTACTGGTTATGTCGTATCAGCCGAAGGTATTCCTGGTAATGGTACTGATCCTTGGCACTTTTCGGCTGCAGGTTATCGCACCTTCGGAAAGCGCTATGCCGAAAAAGTTCTTGAGGTGATGAAGAGTTCTGGCGAATATACGAAGACCGTTGTCGTTGACGAGCGCTTCACAGGTGCTTTGTCAACTTTGACAGGTAAGACATTTGCTATCGTTAATGAGGCAGAGAATAAGGCTTTCTTTGGTGCTGGTGCTGATGCACTGGGCTATGACACCTTTGACAACGCCTTCGATGATTTCGCAACTGAAGGCTATATGTTCAAAGTCCACAAAGTTGGAAGTGGACGTGGCCTGAAACTCATCAATCCCGATGGCGAAGACTATAAGGTGGGTGATGAGACAGCCTATCTGAACTCACAGGCTGTTACTGGCGACTGCTGTTTCCTCAACGGTTTGAATAGTCAGAGAGGTTACGACATCCAAGATGGCGCTAGATGGGACATCCAGTATGTCGATGGCAAGGGTTGGACACTGAAGAACGTCGGTACAGGCAAATATATGAAGGATGCTGCACATCCTGCTATGTTCGACGAGCCTACTTACTTCACCTTCTGTACCCTGAAGGTGGAAACTACGACAGGTATCGAGAACGTTAAGGTAACTAAGGAAATAAAGGACGACAACTGGTATACACTTGACGGACGTCGCGTGAATGCCAACAATCTGCGTCCTGGGCTCTATATCAAGGGAGGTAAAAAGATTGTGATTAAGTGAGGATCATGCAATTTGCATGATCGAGCGAGAACAATCTCGAGATGTATCTCAAGATTGTGTAAGGTTAACAATAAAGCCTGGGCGTGAGCTCAGGCTTTATTAATTATAAACTATTGCGAGTAAAGCTACCTACTACCTATTTGACCAAGTTTCCAAGAATGTCACGGGTAAGCTCCTTCGTAATAGTACGGGTTGCGGCACTCGTGGCATTTTTTGCGACACGTCCTGTTGTCGATGTCCTCGACTTGGTTTTCTTACCAGTCACAGCGTCTGACACAACGGTTCCCAGTACGGCTGCTAACGTAGAAGTGACGGCTGTGATGACAGCCTTCAATACTTTCGACATGATGCCGGGCTTCTTTTTTTCTTCCTTAGCAGGCTTCTCTGCCTCTGCAACCTCTGTATTCTCAGCTTCGGCAAGTGCCTGTTCAGCCTCTGACATCAGCACCTCGAAAGCACTCTCGCGGTCGATGGGCGTGTCATACTTGCCGTAGATACGCGACTGTTTGATAAGGTCCAGACGCTGCCCTTCCGTAATGGCACCTATCTGTGACAGCGGGAATAACACTTTCGCACGCTCTACGACGCTGGGTGCACCCTTCTCGTCTAGGAATGACACCAGGGCTTCGCCAGTCTCTAAGTTCATGATGGCCTCATCGGTCTTGAAAGCAGGATTGGCACGGAAGGTATCTGCTGCCGTTTTCACGGCCTTTTGGTCCTTCGGTGTATAGGCACGCAGGGCATGCTGTACGCGGTTACCCAGCTGTCCGAGGATATTCTCGGGGATGTCGGTAGGACTCTGTGTGATGAAGTAGATACCCACGCCCTTCGAACGGATAAGACGGATGACTTGTTCAATCTTATCGAGTAAGGCCTTCGACGTATCTGTAAACAGCATGTGTGCCTCGTCAAAAAAGAACACAAGTTTGGGTTGCGGCAGGTCACCGACTTCTGGCAGTGTGCTGTAGAGTTCAGAGAGTAGCCACAACAGGAACGTAGAGTACAACTTCGGCTGGAGCATCAGCTTGTCAGCTGCCAATACACTCATCACACCCTTGCCCTGTTCTGTCTGCATGAGGTCGTAGATGTCGAACGACGGTTCACCGAAGAACTTGTCAGCACCCTGGCTCTCCAATTGTAGCAAGGCGCGCTGAATGGCTCCAATGGTTGCGGTTGAGATATTGCCATACTTCGTGGTATATCCCTTGGCGTGCTGTGATACCCAGTCCAACATCTGACGCAGGTCCTTGATATCAATGAGTAACAGACCACGCTCGTCGGCAATGCGGAACACTATATTCAGCACACCATCCTGTATCTCATTCAATTGCATCAGTCGCGAAAGCAACTGCGGACCCATCTGTGAAATAGTGGCACGCATAGGATGGCCCTGTTCGCCGAAGACGTCGTAAAAACGTACTGGACAGCTCTGGAACTGCGGATTCTCGATGCCGAACTCCGGCAGACGTTTCTCAATAAATCCACTCATCTTGCCGACCTGCGAAATACCGCTGAGGTCGCCCTTCATATCAGCCATAAAACACGGTACACCGGCCTGGCAGAATGTCTCCGCCATCACCTGTAGCGTTACCGTCTTACCTGTACCCGTAGCTCCGGCAATGAGTCCGTGGCGGTTCGCCATTTTTCCTTGAATACTTAGCGCTCCATTGGCGCAATGGGCAATGTAAAGCCCCCGTTCGTTGTCTAACATAATATTCGCGTTTTAGTTATTTTCCTGCAAAGATAGTAATTTTTTCAAAGAAAATGCGTACTTTTGCAGAAAATTTATGAATAAGTTCATCAGTTTTATCAAGAATTGGACACTTCCTGTGGCTATTGTCATAGGTTCTGTGGCTTATCTGACGTTTTATTGGATGCCTGCACTCGATACGCTAGGTGATCAGTTGAGTCCCATATTCGACGTCATTTTCCCGCTGTTTGTGTTTCTCACCCTGCTCATCACGTTTTGTAAGGTCAACTACCACCAGTTGCTTCCTCACCGTTGGCATACTGGCGTTCTGATAGCCCAGCTAATGCTCATTGCCGCAACTATTGGCATCATATTCTGGGTGGAGGATAATGCCGAACAGAAACTGCTTTGGGAAGCCATGCTGACATGCATTATCGGACCTGCTGCTTCGGCATCCCCTGTTGTCGTTGGCAAACTGGGTGGCAATATCAGTACCATGACGACCTATGTCATCCTGTCGTCACTGGCGTCAACCATCCTCATTCCATTGGTATTTCCCATCCTTGAACCTTCTGCAGGTGTCGCCTTCCTCGAAGCCTTTCTGGTCATTCTTCACAAGGTTGCCATCGTGCTGATGTTACCCTTGGTACTCGGATGGTTCATCAAGCATTATATGCCCCGTCTGCAACAGAAGATTGCCGCTATGCCCAACCTCAGTTTCTACACGTGGGCTATTTCGCTGAGTATAACCACAGGTATTACGGTTAAAAATATCGTTCACAGCAATGCTACCATTACACTGCTTTGTTGGATAGCCGTGACGACACTGATTTTGTGCTTTGTACAGTTCCTGATTGGACGAGGTGTAGGCCGTTGGTTAGGTGAAGAGGTAAATGCCGGACAGGGACTGTTTCAGAAAAATACGGCCCTCAGCATTTGGGTGGCATACATGTACCTGACCCCTGTTGCCTCCATCGGAGCAGGGTGCTACGTTTTGTGGCAGAATATTATCAACAGTTTCGAAATCTGGCAAGACCGCAAGCAAAAAACACGACATTAGTAGGCTTATGATACACCAACAAAAGTCCGCGAAACATTACATAAGGTTTGTTTCGCGGATTATTCGTATCTTTGCAAACACAAAAAACTAATTATCTCTTTATATGATGAAGAAACGTAAAACAATACTTGCTGCTGCCCTTGCAATGGCCTTGGGCAGCACTGCACAAAATCCCTTTGTGCAGACATGGTGTACCAGTGACCCGGCTCCGATGGTGCACGACGGGACGATGTACGTCTATACGGGTCACGACGAGGACAATGCTGACTTCTTCTGGATGCAGGAGTGGCGTGTGTATTCCACAAAGGATATGGTCAACTGGCAGGACCACGGGTCGCCTTTGGCTTTAGAGAGTTTCTCATGGGCTGACGACCGTGCTTGGGCCTCGCAGTGTGTGGAACGTGACGGTAAGTTCTTCTGGTACATCTGTGCCCATTCAAAGATTTCGAACGGTATGGCCATTGGCGTAGCCGTTGGCGACAGCCCTACAGGTCCGTTTCGTGATGCTATAGGTAAGCCGCTGTTCGAGAATGGTTCTTGGGACCATATCGACCCCACCGTACTGATTGATGACGACGGACAGGCGTGGCTGATGTGGGGTAATCCGCAATGTTACTACCTGAAGTTGAATCGCGACATGATTTCCTATAGTGGCGAACTGGGCAAGCTCGATATGACCGAAGAGGCCTTTGGCGGTCCCATCATGAGCAAGCGCGAGAAGGGCAAGCAATACAAGGACTCTTATGTTGAGGGTCCCTGGCTCACCAAGCGTAATGGCACCTACCAATTGTTGTATGCTGCCGGTGGAGTGCCTGAGCATATTTCTTACAGCACAGCCCCATTGCCCACAGGTCCTTGGAAGTATGCTGGTGAGATTATGCCCTTGTGCGACACGAAGTCGTTTACCAACCATTGTGGTGTGGCAGACTATAAAGGCCACAGCTACTTCTTCTACCATACGGGCAAGTTGCCCAATGGTGGAGGTTTCGGCCGTAGTGTAGCCGTCGAGGAGTTCAAATACAATGCCGATGGCAGTTTCCCAACCATCATGCCTACCGACGAGGGCGTAAAACCAATTGCCAAGTTCGACCCCTATCGTAAGGTGGAGGCCGAGACCATGGCGTTCTCGAAGGGAATCAAGACAGAACAAAATGACGAGGTTGGTGTTTATGTCACCGATATCCATAATGGCGATTATATCAAACTGCAGGCTGTACATCTCTGCTACAAGACCCCACGTACCTTTACAGCCCGTGTAGCCAGTGGATTACGTGGCGGACAAATTGAAATCCGTTTGGATAGTGTCAGTGGTCAACTGCTTGGCACATTGGACGTTCCAGGTACTGGCGGCTGGGAGAAGTGGCAGACCATTACCACCGACTTGGCAGCACTCGACAGCTATCCCTCTCGTCTGCACACTCGTGATCTCTACCTCGTGTTCAAAGGCCGTAAGGGTCCAAAACTCTTCAATTTCGACTGGTGGGAGATGCGTGGCATAGAGCAGGTGAATATGCCGTTGTTCCAGACAAAATATACTGCAGACCCCTCACCGCTGGTCATTGGCGATACACTGTTCCTCTATACCTCGCACGACGCCTCTCCTGAGGATATCCCTGACGAGAACGAGAAAAACTCAGCAGGTTTCTTTATGTACGACTGGCTACTGTGGTCAACCACTGATATGGTCAACTGGACGGAGCATGGTGCTGTAGCATCGCTGAAGGAATTCTCGTGGCGCAGTCGTGAGAATGGTGCATGGGCCATCCAGACTGTTGAGCGCAATGGTAAATACTATCTCTATGCACCCCTGCATGGTCATGGCATTGGCGTCTTGGTGAGCGATTCTCCCTATGGTCCTTTCAAGGATCCCCTTGGTGAACCACTTGTTTGGCAGAAGGAGCACTGGGACGACATCGATCCCACCGTCTTTACCGATGACGATGGTCAGGCCTATATGTACTGGGGCAACCCCCATGTCTACTATACCAAGTTGAATACAGACATGATCTCTACCAACGGTGACATCTTCGTGCTGAATCCCAAGGATGGCATCATGCGTCCTGTCAAGCAGGAAGGTGCTAAGGCAAACCTCCGCGCACCTTGGAGCGAGAAGGCTACATGGGCTGTGAAGAACTATCAGGAAGGTCCGTGGCTTTATAAGCGCAATGGCAAGTACTATCTCAGCTATGCTACGACCTGCTGTCCAGAGGCGCTGGGCTATGCCATGAGCGACAGCCCTACTGGCCCTTGGGAGTGGAAGAACTACATCATGAAGCCCACTCAGCGCGACCGTGGCAACCATCCTGGCATCTGTGATTTCAAAGGCCACTCTTATGTCTTTGGTCAGAACTACGATCTGATGCACCTCGATACCTATGAGCACCATGAGCGTCGTACCGTCTCTGCTACAGAGATTACCTATAACGCAGATGGTACCATTCAGGAGGTTCCCTACTGGCTCGACCAGGAACCCATGAAGCAGCTGCACTGGTTGAACCCCTATCGTCGTGTGGAGGCCGAGACCATGAACTGGGGCTATGGTCTGAAATCTTCGAAGATGGGCATCCAGAATACTGGTGTCGTCAAGGATATGCCGGAATCTACAGGTAAGCGTAACATGTACATTTACGACATCACCGACGGAGAGTATATCCGTCTGCGTGGTGTCGACTTCGGTAGCAAGGGTGCCAAGCAATTCAGCATCATCGCTGCTGCAGCCGCTCAGGCAGGCTGTACCGTTACCCTGCACATAGACAGCGTAAAGGGCGACGTCATTGGTACTGCAACCATCAAGAGCACGGGTTCTGTGGAGAAATACAAGGCATTTACTACGAAGGTCACTGGTGCAACGGGTGTTCATGACCTTTACATCTGCTTTGACAAGGCACAGGGTGACGTTCGTCTCGATTATTGGCAATTCAAGTAATTAAAAAATATGAACAAAACTTTATTATCAACTTTAGGGTTGTGCCTGGCAGCAGTTGCTGCTATGGCACAAAACCCGATTATCCGAGATCAGTACACTGCCGACCCAACGGCGCGTGTATTCAACGGAAAAGTGTATTTGTATCCTTCGCACGACATCTTCCCTCCCGAGGGACAGCGTCAGGATTGGTTCTGCATGGAGGACTACCATGTGTTCTCCTCTGAGAATCTCACCGACTGGACAGATCACGGTGTGATTGTCACTCAGAACAAAGTACCCTGGGTGCGTCCAGACTCTTATTCAATGTGGGCACCTGACTGTGTCGAGCGCAACGGGAAGTACTATTTCTATTTCCCCTCTGCTCCTAAAGACGGCCGTGGTTTTGGTGTCGGTGTCGCCATTGCCGACAGTCCCGAGGGACCGTTCATCTGTGAACCAGAGCCTATCAAGGGCATCAATGGCATCGATCCCTGTGTGCTCCAGGCTTCCGACGGCAACGCCTACATTTTCTGGGGTAATGGCCGTTGTGCCAAACTCAAGCCCAACATGAAGGAACTCGCTGACGATACGCCCAAGGAAAAGGTAAAGTGGGGCGACCGCGAGTTTGAAATGTTGGGTGTCAGCTGTCTGAAAGACCTGCCCAGCCGTCAGGCTGAAGGTCCGTTCGCTTTCGAGGCTAATGGCTGGTATTACCTTACTTATCCGTACGTACGCGAGAATACTGAGGTTCTCGGCTATGCCATGAGTAAGAATCCGATGGGTCCCTACGAATACAAAGGTCTGATTATGCCCGAGCACGAGAACGGCTGCTGGACCAACCATCATAGCATTATCAACTACAAGGGTCAGTGGTATCTGTTCTATCACCAGAACGCCTTCTCGCCTCGCGACGACAAGCGCCGTTCTGTTCAGATTGACAAACTCTATTTCAATCCCGACGGTACTATTCAGGAGGTGAAGAAGACCATGCGTGGCGTGGGCATCAACAAGGCTACCGAGAAGATTGAGATTGACCGCTACAGCACGGCCAGCGAGGGTGTCACCACCGAACTCATCGATACCGTCAATACCTTCCGCAGCTACATGGCCACCCTGCCGAAGAAGGGCAGTTGGCTGAAATATGACGATGTGGATTTCAGCTGCATCAAGGACGGCTACATGATTATCAACGTAAAGGCTGCTGACAATACCGAGCTGTGCGTCCGCGAGGGCAGTGCCAAGGGCAAGGTCATCGCTCGTGTCACACTGACAGTGAGACCCGAGGAACCTGCTAACCCCATGATGGCTCGCTTCCGTCGTGACCTGCGCAACCAGTGGCTCACGCAGTCTGTTAACTTGGAGTACACACCGAAGGGCGTCACCAACCTCGTCGTGACTAACGAGGGCGATGGCGAACTCAGCGTCAACTGGGTACAGTTCAAGAACCGTCCCGACTACTTTACACATGTAGATGCCAAGGCTCCGGCTGCTAAGCCTGACGACGATGGCTTCATCCGTCGCTGGATGCTCTTGGAACCTATCGACAAGCCTAACTCTGGCAACACCGTCTTCACTGACAGCTATCTCCGAGAACACTTCAACCGCCAATATTTCAAAGGTCAGCAGACCATTCTGCCGAAGGATGGTCAGAAGGTGACCGCTGTGTTCCAGCAGGAACAAGCCCCCGCAGGCTTTGGTCGTGGTGCTCAGCAGCAGCCCGAAGGTCCTCAGGTGAAGACCGTTAAGCAGACGCTGACGTGGCACGCGCTGGAAAGCAACATGTTCAACGTCAAGTTGTTCCGCTTCGCTGAGAAGTGGGGTACGAAAGTCTATGGCGTGCTCTTCTGGGCAGTGACCATCATCGACTGCGACGAGGACATCCCGAACGTCCGTCTGGCTGTCGGCTCTAATTCTGCCTCTATGTGGTGGCTCAATGGTGAGGAAGCCTTGCTGCTCTCTGGCGACCGCCGTATGGTGAAGGACGACGCCATGTCGCCACGTCTCACCCTGAAGAAAGGCCGCAACATCCTGCGTGGTGCCATTATCAACGGCCCAGGCATGAGCGACTTCTGTGTCCGTTTCCTCGACGAGAAAGGTAACCCAGTAAAGAATTATAAGGTAACAACATCCTCGAAATAATTTAATAACGACATAACGGCAATGAAAAGAAATATGAAACATAATAGACAAACATTCATACGCTTGTTGCTGTGCGCAGCAATGTTCAATGTTCAATGTTCAATGTTCAATGTCTTCGCGCAAATCGGCGCACCATACATTCACGACCCCTCGACCCTTGCCGAGTGTGACGGTAAATGGTATACCTTCGGCACTGGTGGCGGAGGCATCATCTCAGACGACGGCTGGAGCTGGCATAGTGGTGCCGATCGTCCTGGTGGCGGTGCTGCGCCCGATATCTTGAAAATCGGCGACCGTTACCTCTGCATCTACGGTGCCACTGGTGGTGGCCTTGGCGGTGGTCACGCTGGCCGCATCCTCACCATGTGGAACAAGACTCTCGACCCCAAGTCGCCCGACTTCAAATGGACGGAGGCGGTAGAGGTCTGTGCCTCTGACGGTATGGAGGATCAGGACGCCATCGACCCAGGCATGCTCTTGGATCCCACCACTGGTCGTCTGTGGGTCAGCTATGGCACTTATTTCGGCACCATCCGTCTCATCGAGCTCGACCCGAAGACGGGATTCCGCGTCAGCGGCAACAAGGAGAAGGACATCGCCATCGACTGCGAGGCCTCTGACCTCATCTATCGCGACGGCTGGTATTATCTGCTCGGCACCCACGGCACATGCTGCGACGGTGTCAACTCTACCTATAATATCGTAGTAGGCCGTTCGCGTAGCGTCGAAGGACCCTATCTCGACAATGTCGGTCGCGACATGTTCCACGGTGGCGGCAAGATGGTCGTTGCTGCCGAGAAGCGCGCTTGTGGTGCCGGACACTTCGGACGTTACATTCTTGACGAGGGTGTCGAAGTGATGTCATTCCACTGGGAGGCAGACTTCGAGCTTAGCGGACGCTCCACACTTGCCGTCCGTCCGATAGTATGGAAGAACGGATGGCCTGTCGCTGGCGACAATTTCAAGGGTGGCAACCTGGCAATCCTCAGCGAGCGTCGTGGCTATGCCCTCGAACTCACCGTCGATTTCGTCCGTATGCAGCAGCAGCGTCAGGGCTGGTTCAACCGCGAACAGATGCAACAACCCGTCAAGCCCATCGCCAACCAGACACTCGATGAGGTGAAGGCCACATGGCCCGAGGGTGACATTCCCGCCCGCATAGGCGATTATATGTACCGTCCTCACCAGCGTTGGACCATCACTCCCGTCGATGAGGCTGGCGGTTATCTCAGCAATCCCTACTTCAAGATTACCATCGAGGGTACCGACCGTGCACTCGCCGCTACTGCCGACAAGGAGGTGACCACCGTGCCTGCCTATACTGGCGCCGACGAGCAGCTCTGGCGTATCGAGCAGCTCACTGATGGCACCTATCGCATCATGCCGAAGGCCATCCCTGGCATCGAGGGCACCAATACCACGTATTGCCTCTATTCCGCTGGTGACTCCACGCCGACGCTCGCTGTTTACGATTTCAACAGCGATAACAGCAAGTGGAACTTTAAGTAGTGATCGTTTTAACGGAACAACGAGAAATTCACGCTGCCATACTGGCGATGTTCCACGAAATGTGGATGTTCCGAGAAGTCATAGTCCTTTCCGTGCTCCAGCACGAAAAGGGCTTCTTCTTTCAGTACCTGACGCTCAAACACAAGGTCGGGTAGGGTAGCCAGTTCTTTCAGCGCGTAGGGAGGGTCGGCAAAGATGAAGTCAAACTGTTGCTTACACGACTTCAGAAAACGGAATACGTCGCCACGGATAGGGATGATATTGGCTATTGGCTCTTGGCTATTAGCCGTTAGCTTTTTCATGCAGTCTTGGATGAAGCGGTGGTGGTCGCGGTCCAGTTCCACACTGACCACACGGCTGCAGCCTCTTGACACCAGTTCGAGCGAGATGCTACCCGTTCCGGAAAACAAGTCAAGAGCCTCGGCACCGTCAAAGTCGACATACTGCACGAGCACATTGAATATGTTCTCCTTGGCAAAGTCCGTCGTCGGACGTGCCTTGAACGTTCGCGGTATGTCGAAATGCCGACCTTTATATTTTCCAGTGATGATTCGCATTCCTTCTCCTTAACTCCTTAACTTCCTTAACTTCTCTAACTTCTTAACTTCTCTAACTTCTTAACTTCTCTAACTTCTTAACTTCTCTAACTTCTTAACTTCTCTAACTTCCTTAACTCCTCATTAGATACATCAGCATCATGTCATACGGCATGCCCTCCACCAAGGTGACTGGAGCCCGATTGAACTCTCCTGTGGGATTGCTCACAAACACGCGCTTCAAAAACGTCTGCAAATGCTCCTTCAGCTCGTCCTTGTCTGCCATCTGTCCAGCAAGATGCAGCTCGTCGCTCTGCGCATCCAGTCCTAACTGTTTCCAGGCGGACAACAGGAAATACACAGTATCCTCCGTAGTGCCGACGTTATACGCATTCTGAAACTTCAACCTGTTCTGTCCAAAGGCAAACACCTCCATCTTCTTGTCGTGGAAATAACCATATAACTTCTGGTGCTGACCCGTAAAACTCTTCTGATACATGTGATGCCACACGGTCGACATCAGTGGCTGGTAGTTGACCTGCTGGAAACGGTCGCGGAGCACCTGATACAGGTCTTTCTGCACGGAGAACACCGCCACAGCATTCAAGTCGGGCAATATGGCATGCGTCACCAACTGCTGTTCACGCTGGGTAAAGGCATGCTGATACAACTTCACCTGTTCCTCTTCGTTGAACATGCTGACAGGAATGGTCAGCACGGGCGAATCCATCAGCACCACCACCTTATTATATTCGTCCTTCAGCATCGTCACCGCCTGCAGAGCCTCGCGCATATTGGCTGCCAGCGCAATGCCGCTGTTCAGCGGATAACGCTCGTATTTGACGCTATTCTCTTCAGTGCTCGACAGCATGATGCCGTCACGACTGATTCGTATGATGAGTCGTTGCTTGTTCATTGTCTATTTCTCCATGATGCTCAGCACACACAACACGGCCAATACCGCACAAATCAGTGCCAAGAGGATGTTTGTCTTCTGTATTTTCGTCATTTGTGCTGCGAAGACTGCGGTTAAGCGAGAGCCATGATACTTGTATCAATGGCCGAGTGTGAGCAGTCTCTCGCTCTATCAACGCGCAAAGGTACGAAAAAACACTCGGAAAGCCAAAAAAACAATGTTAAATAATCCTGCTGGCCCCACGAAGCGCTTTTATGGCACATATCGGTGCCATAGAAGCCCGTTATGTCTGGGCGTATTTGTTGATGGCCGCTGCGGCCTTCTGCCTGCCAATGGCAATGAGCTTTTCCGACTTGTCAAAATCAAACGTACCATAGCGGTTCATCTGGATATCTATCAAGATGTCAGGATTCATCAGTCGCGTCATCAGGATGGAGTTTTGTCTGATCATCAGCGAACTGGCTCTTGAAAGTACGGTGTAGTAGTTGAATTCGATGTTGTCCGGTATCAGCATGTCCAGAATCTTCGTTTTCAGCGACTTATCGTGTTTCTGAATGGCCGTCAGCCTTTGCAGCTCGTCCCACTGCGCCTTGTAGTCATGGCCGCTCACGTCAACACCGACCAGCATATCCCCCGCCTGTCGCTTGACACGATTCAGCGGGAGCGGATTGATGATGCCGCCGTCAATCAGTATCATATCATTACGTTTCACCGGTTCATAGAATGACGGCAACGAGATGCTGGCACGTATGGCCTTAAACAAGCTTCCCTTCCTGAACATCACTTCACGCCCCGCCTTCAGGTCTGTGGCGACGGCACAGTATGGAATCGGCAGATTCTCAATGTTCACGTCCGGCACGAATTCCATGATAGCCTCAATGATACGCGTTCCCTTGACCAGATGGTTCAGCGACAGCGAGAAATCGATGAGTCCCAGCATTTTCTTCCTGTCGATGGTCTTCATCCATTCACGAAACTCGTTCAGCTTTCCTGCCGCATATACTCCACCGATCAGTGCCCCCATCGAACAGCCCGCAATGGAACTGATATGGTAGCCCTGAGCTTCCAATTCTTCTATGGCACCGATATGTGCCAATCCCCTGGCACCACCACTCGACAGCGCCAATGCCACATTCTTCGTCTTAACCAGTTCTGCCATTGCCACCTGGTGTCACGAGTCTTGTGTTCCAGTCTATTTCTTGATCAGTGAGGCAATCCAGAGGATAACGACAGCACCGATGATGGCTGTGCCGAGCTGACCAAGGAGGCCGCCCCAGGAAATGCCGAGCATGTCAAACAGCCAGCCACCGAGGACTCCACCAAAGAGACCAAGCACGATATTCATGATGATGCCGAAACCACCACCTTTCATCAACTTGCCGGCACAGAAGCCAGCCAGACATCCAAGAAGGAGCGAAAAAATAATACCCATAATTTTTACTGTTTAATTGGTTTATTTGTCAGTTTTTAATTCGAATTTCAAATGGCTCATGCGATGGATGACCACGATGAACAGTGCCTCGATGGCATAAGCGATGAGGTAGCTGTACCACAAGAGGTTGGGAGCAAAGTGAGCGACGAGCCAAAGCACGGGAATGACCGTCAGCGACAAGGCGAAGGAGATGAACAGGGCCATGCGATGATGGGCATAGAGCTTATAGACAATCATGATGACATAAATATAGCAGAAGGGGATGAAACTCAGTGAGAAGATGCGCAGGGCATGGTTGCTCTCAGCGAGAATAGTGGGGTCGCTGGCTCCGAAAAGACGTGAGACGACATTTGGATCAACCCATACAACGATGCAGATGAGAATCATGGCCACAGTGATAAACGAGAACGATTTGCGCAGTACCAGCCCGAAGGCCTCGTTGTCGCTCTTGCCCACCTGAATGGCTCCCAACGACTGGATGGTGCGGCAGACGCCAGCCAGGAAGAGGTTGTAGATCTGCAAGAGGTTCATGCAGACGGCAAAGGCAAAAATACCCGTACGTCCCAACGTCCCCAGCACAATACTGTTGGCATTGTAAAGCAACAGCGTCAGACAGACAGAGGCTATGGCCAGCGGTGCGCCCTGAGAGATGATCTCCTTAAACGAAGAGGTGAGAGATGAGAGGTGAGAGGTGAGAGTGAGCTGGAGGTGGTTGTCCTTGTAGCGGAAATGCCAGAACATGATGGCAATACCCACCACGTGGCCTACGATGGTAGCCGACGAAGAACCCGCTATGCCCCATCCAAAGAACTGGATAAAGACAATATCGAGTGACAGGTTGACGGCGTTATCTATCAGGATGGCAATGGAGACCAGTCGTGGACTGCCATCGACACCCACCATCGTTGAGAGTGCCCACATCACCATATAAGCAGGGGCGCCTAACAACATAATACTCAGATATTCGAATGTGAGCTGATAGAGGTGGGCATTGCTGCACAACAAGCCTGTGGCTGTACCTGGACAGAACAGGCCTACGGCGGTGATGAGCAGTCCTACAATCAGGCATGCCGCCATGGACAGGGTATAGAAATAGGCCGCACGAGGCATATTCTTCTTACCGATTTCCACCCCCACCAAGATGCCTGCTCCTGTGGCAAGAAGCATATTCAGCGTGTACATAAACTGCACCACAGGACGCGTCAGGTTGATGGCACTGACGGCATCCTCGCCAATCAGATTGCCAACGATGATGGCATCGACGACATTACCCAGGCAGCCGGAAAGGGCAATCAGGATAGCCGACCACAGGAATCGCCAATAGACTTTATTGAACTCTTTTCTTTCTTCTGTATTCATAATTATTTTCGTATAACGGGATTTCGGTATAGCGGGATTTAGGGATTTCGGAATTACGACTTTAGACAGTGAAGTAATCAAAGCCTACGATGGTGTCAACGAAGCGGTGTACGTAGTCGGCAGCGGTGGGCGGCCACTGGAAGCCCATACGATAGAGCACCTGTGTGGTGTAGTCGTTGGCAGCCTCTATCCAGCGCGTCTGATGGCCACTACCCATATCGTAGGCCATCAGTGGACGCAGCAAGGTGACGAGGTCGGGATTCTCCATCATCTTCTCCAAAGCCTGCTGGAACTCCTCCTTCTCTACGCGCTTCAGTGTGATGCCCGACTCAGCAAAGCCCATGAGGATATCGCTGAGGAACTGGCGATGGGTGTTTGAAGGATGGAACACCATGCATTCCTTTGGCGTCTGAGCCAACTGCATGATGGCACTGGCCACCTCGTCGATGGGTGAGAACTCGAAGCGTTGGTCGAGATCCTCGTAAGGTATCATTCCGATGACCACATAGGCACGCAGTGTCGCCAGGAAGTTGTTGGTGTTGAAGTTGATTTGGAACTCACCGTCCTTCTGACGTGCTGAGAGGTTGCCCACACGCATAATCTTTGCATTCAACCCGTGATGAGCGCTGGCATCGAGCACCAATTCCTCGGCCTTGAACTTCGAATAGACGTACTTGTTGGCATCGATGTTCTGTCCGATATAGAGGATCTGTTCCGTCAGTTTGACCTCAGGACCTGGCACATTGTCGATGCTGATGCCGGCAATGCTGTTGGTAGAGATATGGATGAGCCGCGAACCCGTGCGCAGACAGAAGGCAATCAGGTGACGAACAGACTCGATATTGACCATCTCAATGTCGTTGCCGGCGGAGAAATGCTTCACATTGGCGACACAGTTGACGACGGTGAGAGCCTCACCCCCAGCCCCTCTCCAATGGGCGAGGGGAGTTTTTTCGAAGGCATTAGGTTCTGTCACCTCTGCAGCGAAAGCCGTAACACGCTCGTCGAAATGACTGAAGGCCTCGGTACGTCCGAAGTAGTAGAAGTACAGCGTCTTGATGCGACTCAGCGCCTCGTCGTTACCCTTGGCACGGACTGGACAGAGAATTTTGCCGTGATAATTGGTCAGCAACTCGTTGAGGATGTGGATGCCGAGATAACCCGTGGCTCCTGTCAGCAGGACGTCGCCAATAGGCTGACGCTTCCCCTCACGGAAATGGTCGAGCGTATTGGCAGCAAGGAGTGAATTGAGCGGAGCATAGTGTTCTGCCTCAGGGCTGTCGGGGGGGATGTTGGCGACAGCATCGTCAACCACAGGACTGGCAGCTGAAGCGTCGCTACCACTAACAAATGCAGCGAGTGCCCGTGGCGTCTTTTGGGTAAACAGGTCGTTGAAGATAATCTGAACGCCGTGCTTGCTGGCCTCGACGATGACCTTGATGGCATTGATACTGGTACCGCCAATTTCGAAGAAGTTGTCGGTAGCACCCACCTCCTTGATTTTCAGTATGTCGGAGAAAATGGTGCAGAAGAGCTCTTCCTTTTCACCCACTGGAGCCACATATTCGGTAGCGCGTTTCATCTCGGGAGCAGGCAGGGCCTTGCGGTTGATCTTGCCGTTGGGCGTCATCGGCATGCTGTCCATCTTCATGTAAGCATCAGGCACCATGTAGTCGGCAAGAGAAGAGGCGGCGAGGGTCTGGCGGATGGCTTCGTCGTCGATGGGGGAACCATCGACCACAGTATAGTAGAGCACCAAGTGCTCGTTGCCCATCACTTTGCGCACCTCGGCAGCAGCCTGGCGGATGCCCTCGATGTTCAGGGACTTGCTCTCGATTTCTCCGAGTTCGATGCGGAAGCCACGCAGTTTCACCTGGGTGTCGATACGTCCCATATACTCTATTTGACCATCCTCACTCCAACGACAGAGGTCGCCCGTATGGTACATGCGGACAGGACGTCCCCAACGGTCTTCCTTGACGAACGGACAGTCAACGAATGACTTCGCCGTACGCTCGGGCAGTCGCCAATAGCCGCGACCTACCTGCACACCGGCAAAGCACAGTTCACCAGCCACACCTTGTGGCACAAGGTTGCCGGCAGTATCGACGATGAAGTTCCAGTTGTTGGCCACACTCTGGCCGATAGGTATATTCTCTACGCGACGTCCTGGAGCAATGCTATAGTAAGAGGTGTCGTCGGTGCACTCCGTCGGACCATAGACATTGATAATCTCGATGTGGTCGCTATAGACACCGTCCATCTTCTCACCACCACCCGTGGTAAAGCGGATGGGCAGGTCGTCGAAGGCGTTGAGCAACAGACAGGTCATTGCCGTCGAATAACCGCCACCCGTACACTGATGGTCGATGAGGAACTGACGGATAGCAGCGAGGTCTTTGCGGATCTCTGTCGGCATGATATGGAACGATCCGCCCAGCGTCAACACGGGATACATATCCTCGATATGCGCATCGAACGAGAAGGAGCGGTGGCCGCTGATGCGGTCATTGGCCGTCAGCTTCTCCATGTCGATGACGACGGCGATGAAGTTACGCAGACCAGCCTGATGGAGCATAGCGCCCTTGGGTTTACCCGTTGAGCCGGATGTGTAGATCATATAGGCGAGGCCATCGGGGGAGGAGAGGTCGATGGCGTCGGCGGGAGAACCGCCGACCACACTATCCATGAAATCGTCAATGAAGAACGTCTTGGCGGCAGCGGTGCTGAAGTCGCCTTCTGCCTGCTTGGCTTCAAGGACGGCATGGGTCGTGATGAGTACCTTCGACTCCGAGTTCTCAAGCATGTAGCTCAGACGCTCGTTGGGATATTCAAAGTCGAGTGGGGTATAGGCAGCGCCAGCCTTATGGATGGACAGTACTGCCAGCGGGAACTCCTTGAAACGGTCGAGCATGACGCAAACGAAGTCGTTGGGCTGAACACCGAAGTCAATCAACTGACGAGCCAGCGCATTCGAGTAGCGGTCCATCTCGTCGTAGGTCAGTTGGCTGTCCCTATCCACCACAGCAGGGGCATCGGGTGTGCGTTTGGCCTGCTCGGTGAAGAGGTTGGCAAAGGTCTTGCTCAGGTCAACGTCAATCTCCTTACCCGTACCTATCTTTATAATACGCTGAGCCTCCTCGTCGCTGACGATGCTGATACTGGTCAGCGCAGCGTCGGGCTTTGACATCATGCGTTCTACGGTCACCTTTACGGCGTCAGCCAGACTCTGCATCAGACGGGCGGAATATTTGCCATTATCGTATTCTACACAAACGCTGGGCTGACCCTGTACTTCGCTGATAAAGAACGTGATGGGGAACTTGGGCACTTGGAGTTCCATGTTATCCAATTCCAACGGCGTACCCTGACAGACATATTGGCTGATCATGCCCAATTGATAGACAAACTGTATCTCTGCCGTCAATCCGTAGTCAGCGGCAATCTGTGCAAACGGATAGTTCTCGTGGCTCAGTGTCTCGTCGAAGTTTTCGCTCACCTCCTGCAAGAACTCCTTGACAGTTTGTTTTCCAATCGTTGCACTCAGAGCCAGGGTGTTAACAAACATACCCACAGTGTTGCGGATGTTCAGGTTGGAACGACCGCTTGAGACGGTGGTGATGCATACCTGCTCGCTATTGGCAAAGCGCGATAATGAATAATAGATGGCCGAAAGAATCAGATGCGCTGGCGTGATAACAGATGACAATTGAGAATTGACAATTGACAATTGAGAATTGATGGTGTCGAAATCCAGCGGAGCGATGGCCTTGCCGATAGCACCCTTGACGGGATTCGGCAGGTCGGGACGAACCTCCGTGGCAGCTTCGACAGCTGCAAGGCGCTCTTTGAAAAAGTCCTTGGCTGCGAGATAATCCTCACCTCCTTCTAACGCCTTTTCTGCTGCGACATAGGCAGCATAGCTCTGGTCTTCTTCCTCAACGGGTGAACCGTTGAGCACACTGCACAGTTGTTGCAGGAAGATGTCAACAGAACCACCGTCGAAAACGAGGTGGTGCACATCCATCAGCAGATAGGTCTGCTGTTCGGTAGTCACTATTTCGAAGCGATAGAGCGGTCCCGTGCTGAGGTCGAAAGGCTTCACAAAGTCTTGTTTATAGCGAGCCAGCTCCTCCTCCTCGCTCATCTGCTTGACGGGAATCTCTACGGCCTGTTCCAAATCGGTGGTCTGTACGATGCCCTCTTCGCCATTACCAAAGTGAACGGTCATCTGTGGATGTGCCTTGACAAGTGTCTTGATGGCCTCGGCAAGTGCTGTAGCATCCGTATCCTTCTGGAACTTAATGCAGTATGGAATATTGTACAGCGTCGATGTAGGATTCTTCAGACAGTCGAAATAGACGCCAGTCTGGGCGTAGGAGAGCGGGACACTGTTAGAGGTGAGAGGTGAGAGGTGAGAGGTGAGAGAAATGTTCTGCGGCTGAGAGTATTCTCTTACCTCTTGCCCCTCACTTCTCACCTCTAGGCAACTTCTCCATATCTCATTCTCAATGCTTTGCAGCGTACCATTCTTTACCAATGACTTCGCATTGAGGGTAATGCCATAGCGTTTGTTGACCTGTATGGCCAGTTTGATGGCAGAGATAGAGGTCAGACCAGCATATCCCAAAATGGTAGTAATGCCGAAATCGGTGTTGCCGATGATGTTGGCAACCAGCTCGTGTAACTCCTGCTCCAAGAGGTTGAGCGGGGCGGATTCAGCTTGTTGCTGTGGCACAGCAACAGACTTAGGAGGTTTCGGCAAGGCCTTCTTGTTGACCTTCTGGTTCTGGTTCAATGGAATCTTCTCAATCTGCATCGTTACGGCAGGCACCATGTACGGTGGTTTCTGGTCGAGGATGAAGTTGTTCATAGCCTCAATGTCCACCTGCTCATCGCTGACGATGTAGGCTGCAATGAACTTACCGCCGTTCTCATCGTCAAAGGCCTGTACGGTAGCGTCCTTGATGCCAGGGAACTCGCGAATGACGGCCTCTACCTCCTTAAGTTCGATGCGGAAACCGCGAATCTTCACTTGACCATCTCTGCGGCCTACAAACTGGATATCGCCCGATGGCAGGTAGCGTACAATATCGCCAGTGCGATAGGCGCGGGAGTATTTAGCGTTTACAGTTGACGGTTTACCGTTTACAGTTACAAAGGGATTCTGAATGAATACCTCTGCGTTTTTGTCGGGACGGTTCAGGTAGCCGAGTGCCACTTGCGGTCCGGCAGCCCACAATTCACCTAGAGCTCCCACGGGCAGACGGTGTCCCTGCTGATCGACGACATAAAGCCGCACATTATCCAAAGGTTTGCCGATGGGTACGTCCGTATCTTTCTTTGTGACGGGATAAACGGTGATGATGATGGTGGCTTCTGTGGGACCGTAGCCGTTGTGCAACTGATAGCCCTGAGGTGGAGCGATACTGGCCAACTTCTCGCCAGCCACGGAGAGATGCATTAGGGAGTGGTTCTCGATGTTTGTTGCAAACTGATAGCCCACCTGTGTGGTCATGAAGGTATGGGTGATATGTTCACGCTCCAGGTATTCGTTGAGCGACACAAGGTCCAGGCGCAGTTCTTCAGGGATGATATATACGGTGGCACCGCCCGTCAGTGGCGGATAGATACCCTCCTGATGTACGTCGAAACCATAGCTGGCATATTCAGCCACATTATGCTCTGGCTTCAGGTCGTAGTATTTCCAATACCAGTTACAGTAGCACACCAGATTGCCGTGCGTCAGCTGGCAGCCTTTGGGAACACCTGTAGAACCAGAAGTGTAGAGCAGGATGAAACGATCCGACGGGGAAAGTTGAGAGTTGAGAGTTGAGAGTTGAGAGTTTGCCTCCACCGTGAGGGCAGGCAATGACAACAATTCTTTTGTTAAAAGCACTTCCCCCTGATATTCATCAACGAGGTCGCGCAGTGATTCGTCGGCAATGAGCAATTTGGCTGCAGCATCCTGCACCATGAAGTTCAGACGCTCTTTCGGGTAGCTGGGGTCGAGCGGCTGATAGGCACAGCCCGCTTTCAGAATACCCAGTGAGGCAATGGCCATCCATTCGCACCGAGGAATGATGATAGAAACGGCATCACCCACGCCTAGTCCTTTAGAGATGAGATAGCCTGCAATACGGTCGCTGATGTCATCCACCTCGGCGTATGTGTAACGATGGTCTTTGAACACGACGGCCTCTGCTGTTGGTGTGGCCTTGGCCTGACGGCGGAACAGCGATACCACCGTCTGCGTGTCATCGTATGGACGGTCTGTGTCGTTGAACGAGTCGAGCAACTCCATTTGAGAGGCTGTTGTCATGTTGATGTCGCACAGTTTTTCCTGAGTCAGGAAACCCTCTACGACCGCCTCGTAGCTCTCCATGAACTGACTCATGAGCGCCTCACTGTATTCGTTGCCATTATACTCTGCTTCCACCACGAATCGTCCTTCCTTGATAACGACCTTCAGATAGAGCGACACCTCGCGGCTGTTGTTACAAAGAAGAATAAATTTCATCGGCTTGCCACAGAACGGATTGTTGTCCAGCGTGTTTCCGTGCCAAATAAACAGCGTGGCAGGTTGCAACCCCAAGTCATTGATGGCATCACTATAATTGTATAACCCATGTTGTCGACAGCCCTTCATCTGCTCCTCTCCAGCCTTGATGAAGTCGAGCACACGGGTGTCACCATCGAACTTGGCATACACAGGCACCGTTTTCACCAGCATGCCCACCGTACGGTTTGTGCGCTTGTCGGCACGCCCGTGATGTATCGTGTTGAACAGCACCTGCTGTTCGTTATTGTATTTTGCCAACAGATAGGCGTAGGCGGCTGTGAAGACGGAACTGCGGAAGACGCCGTTTGTCTTGCAGAAGGCATCCACCCGATCCTTGTCCACCGCCATGGTCCTTGCCAAGATGGCATCCACAAACTGCTTGTCATCGCGGTCGGGCAGCAGCGGTGAATAGCAGTCACCGCAATCGAAGTTTTCCGCATACCATTTCTTGTCCTCCTCAAAGGCTGGTGTCTGGCGCTGCTTCTCTTCTGCGACAGCTAACTGGGCCATCGTCAGTTGTTCTGGTTCCAACGGCTCACCATTGTAGGCTTTCTCGATATCAGCCAACATGATACCCTGAGAGCCTCCGTCGAAAAGCGTATGGTGGACATCTTGGAAATAATAGAAGTGTTCTTTGTCGCGCAATAGGCGTATGTGGAATAGACGGTCACCTACGATGTTGAAAGGCTGAACCATCGCTTTCTTGGCAGCCTCAATATCCTCGACATGCTCTACTTGCAACGAGAATGTCTCCGTGTCGTCTATCGTCTGCACAGGATCGCCCTGATCCGTCAGTTCGATGCGTGTAAACAGTGTCGGGTGGACTGCCACTACGGTCTCAATAGCTTTACGTAGCCGCTCTTCTTCCAGATTGCCGTCGAGGATATAGAAACAAGGTACATTATAACAAGGCTCTCCTGGGTGGTTTACACATTCCACGTAGAGACCATACTGCGTTTTAGTTAATGGTGCGGATGTTTTCATCTCTATTTTTTTTACTCTCAACTCTTAACTTTCAACTCTCAACTCAAATCTGACGTGTGTCATCTTGTGGAGCACGAAGATGGCAACCATCTCAATGATGTAGGCTATCAGGAAACCATACCATATCCATCCTTTAAAATACATCGATGCCAGCCACAATACGGGGATGACCGTCAGTGACAGGGCGAAGGAAATGAAGAGTGCCATATGGTGGTAGTTGTAGAGCTTATAGACAATCATGATGGTGTAGATATAGCAGAAGGGGATGAGACAGATGGCGAAGATGCGCAACGCATTGCAGCTTTCGGTAATCATATCAGTCTCGTCGGAACCAAAGAGCATGACGATGCTCTCGGGCCATATCCATACGTAAATACAGGTGATGACCATCGCCACAGTGATGAAGTTAAACGACTTGCGCAACACCAGTTTGAAGGCCTCGTTGTCGCCCTTTCCCACTTGGATGGAACCCAGCGACTGGATGGTGCGGCAGACGCCTCCCAGGAACAGATTGTAGATGAGCAGCAGGTTCATGCAGAGGGCAAAAGCATAGATACCCGTACGTCCTAGTGATGACAAGATGATTTTGTTTGCCGAGAACATCAATACCGTCAGACAGATGGAAGCAATAGCCAGCGGTGCACCCTGCGAGATGATAGCACCGAAAACCGGTTTCTGGCGTCCACATGCGAATCGCAGATGATTCTCCTTGGAAAGGAAATGGATGCCCATCATGGCGATGCCCACGACATGACCGATGACAGCAGCCCAGCCGCTACCTTCGATGCCGCAGCCCATGTACTTGATGAATACCACATCAAGTACCAAGTGAACGACATTATCCACCAAGATGGATACAGACACCAGGCGTGGACTGCCATCAACACTGACCATCGTGTCGACACCCCACATCAACAAGTAGGCCGGTGCACCTATCAGCATCACCCGCAGGTATTCGTAGGTGGGCTGATAAAGCTGCTCGTGGTCACATAGCAGGCGTGTCACGACATCGGGTGCCAGCACACCACATGCTGTCAGCATAAGACCAGTCACCAAACAAGCTAACATCGATATGATGAAAATGTACGATGCCCGGCGTGTGTCCTGTTTGCCCAGTTCCATACCTACTAGCATGCCCGCTCCAGTAGCCAGCAGCATATTGACAGTGTACATAAACTGAAGCAGTGGTAGCGACAGGTTGATAGCACTCACTGAATCTTCGTCAATCAGGTTGCCCACAATCATCGCGTCAACCACATTTCCCAGACAGGCAGACAATCCAATGAGGATGGATGCCCACAAGAAACGCCAGAACTGGATATTAAACGCTTTTCTTTCTGTTTGATTCATCTTGTTGATATTCAAAGATTGCGTGCCACACTTCGCGAAGTGTGGCACACTTTGTCTTTAGTCAAAGAATCCGAAGCCGCCGATGGTGGTGAGCATGCGCTCTACATAGTCCCATGACGTCGGCGAGAATTCGAATCCCATTCGATAAAGCACCTGGGTGGTATAGTCGTTGTCGCGCTGGACATCGGCAGTGGTCTGACCGTGAGCCATGTCCTTATAGGCGAGCAAGGCAGCCATCTGCTTGGCCTTCTGCGGGTCTTGTTCAGCCTCGTCCATTGCATGCTGGAACTCCTCCTGCTCGACAAAGCGGATGCCACCCGTGACACTGGTAAGACCAGAGAGCACATCGCCGAGGAACTGGCCGTGGATGTTGTAGGGATGGAATACGACACACTCCTTAGGCGTCTGGGCCAGCAGTACGATGGCCTGGCTCACCTCATTGATGGGCGAGAACTCCACACGTTTGTTACGCATTGCGTAAGGACAGCAACCGAGCATGTTGTAGATGCGGATGCGACCCATGAACGAGTTGGTGGAGAAATTAGCCTGGAACTCACCATCGGTAGAGCGGGCGGCAAGGTTACCCACACGCATGATCTTCGCATTGAGACCGTGGAGGGCGACAGCATCGAGGATGAGCCGCTCGGCCATGAACTTCGAATAGATGTACTGGTTGCCCAGATACTGACCCATATAGAGACGCTGCTCAGTAAATACCTCGTCCTTGATTTCGCCTACCCAGAGACCGCGGGTGCTGGCAGTGGAGATATGGATGAGCTTGGCTCCCGTCTTGATACAGAAGTCAACACACCGCTGGGCACCTCCGATATTGACGTCCTCAATCTCGGTACCTTCTGAGAAATGCTTCACCACGGCAGCACAGTTGAAGACAGTATCCACCTTCAGACTGGTGTCGATATCCTGCGTGACATCGCCAAGAACAATATGGATGCGTTGGCCAAACATATCCTTGAAAGACTGGGCAAAATAATAGAATAGTAATGTACGCAGGCGACTCTCTGCGGCTTCCTGGTTCTTGCCACGCACCAGACAGTAGATATGAGGAGCATCGCTGTCGATCAGCTCGCGCAGGATGTGGATGCCCAGATAGCCTGTGGCGCCGGTAATCAGGATGTTGCCCAACGACTGACGCTCGCCCATGCGGAAGAATCCCAGCGTGTTACGCTGCAAGAGGTTGTTGATGGCCGTATAGTCGAAGCTGGCAACAGGGTCATCCTCCTTGGGCTTTGTTGAATCGACGGCTTCACCTGTTATCAGGCATGCCAACTGGCGTGGCGTAGGATTGGCAAATACCTCACCATATGACACGTGGAGATTGGCCTTGTCTGCCTCGATGATGACACGAGTGACGACGAGCGACGTACCACCGAGTTCGAAGAAGTTGTCGGTAGCACCTACACGGTCCAATTGCAGGATGTTGGCGAAGATGTCGCAGAAGGCACGCTCCGTATCGTTGGCTGGTGCCTCGTAGTCGCCACTGAGTGCCAGTTGCGGTTCGGGCAGCGACTTGACATCGGTCTTGCCATTGGGCGTCAGCGGCATCTTGTCTAATTGCAGATAAGCCGTAGGAACCATGTATTTGGTCAGCGTCTTGCCCAGTTCGGCTTTCAGTGCTGTGATGTCTATAGGACGGTCGGCAGTGAAATAGGCGCAGAGATGTTCAATGCCCTTGATCTTACCAATCTTCACCACCACGTTCTTCATACCTTCGACAGCAGCCAGTGCGGTTTCCACCTCACCCAACTCGATACGCAGACCACGTAGTTTGATCTGATTGTCCGTACGGCCGAGGATGACGACATCGCCTTCTTCCGTCCATCGGGCATAGTCGCCCGACTTATAGATACGCACGCCCTGATAGTCTATGAAGCGTTCGGCAGTCATCTCCGGCAGGTCGTTATAGCCTGTTGCCACACCGATACCGCCAATGTAAAGCTCGCCAACGACACCTACCGGCAGTTCGTTGCCGTCGCTGTCGACCACAAACTCCTTGTAGTTGAGCAACGGATGTCCCACACTGACGCGGTCGGTATGTGTGAGTTCCTTACAGTTGGACGAAACGGTGATTTCCGTAGGACCGTACGTATTGAATATTCTTGCCTGAGGTGCTGCGGCGCGGAGTTTGTCGAGCAAGCCGTCAGCATATTTCTCACCACCGCACATGATGACATGACACTGTCCGATAGCCTCGACGAAGGCAGGCAGTTCCATGTATTGCAGCATACGGGAAGGTGTGGCGTTGATGGCATCGGCTCCAGTACGGCGGAACAGGTCTGCCAGCAATGCAGCATTGGTGGTCTCATCTTCGCTGGCAAAGACCACAGTCTTACCATTGAGCAAGGCAGCACCATACTCCTTCATCGACATGTCAAACGACATGGTGGTGACACATAGCAAGGCGTGTACCGTCTCTGCTATAGCATGTATGTGGGTGTTGACAGGATGTGCATAGAGGTAGTTGACGATACTCTCATGACGCAGCATCACGCCCTTAGGCTTACCAGTAGAACCTGATGTGTAGATTAGGTAACAGAGATCCTGTGGAGTGATGCCGGCCTCAATGGGTGCACTGCTGTTGTCGGCGGAGAGCAACTGCTCCACGTCAATGGCATTGTCAAAGTCTCCGATACGATCAGCGGTGGTAATGATATAGGCCGCATGGCTGTCGGTAAGGATGTGCTGTATGCGCTCTGTGGGATATTCGGGATCGCAAGGGATATAGGCGCATCCTGCCTTCATCACACCGAAGGCAGAGAGCAAGGCTCTCGACGTACGTGGCAGCAAGAGGGCAACACGACTGCGAGGCTCAACACCACGCTGGCGCAATGCATTGGCAATGCGGTTGGTCATGATGTCCATCTCGCGATAGGTATAGGTGGCATCGCAGGCAACCAGAGCTTTTACTTCAGGCTGCTTCTCTGCATAGTATGGAATACCATCGTGATAGAACTTAAACAGCGGCGTGCCTGTTCCTACCTCGCGCAGATGGCTCAATGCCTCCTCCTGTCGCTCGCTGATGATGGAGAGCTTGCGAACCTTGGCATCGGGGGCAGCCATGATGCGTTCAACAACGGTTACAATGCTTTCTGCCAACGACGTCGCCAAAGCATCGGAGTAGAGGGAATCATCGTACTGTACCACTACACCACGCGACTCAATCTTGATATTGATCTTAAACTTCGGCACGTTCAGTTCGAGCAACTCCTGACCGATGGGCTGACCGCCAACGGTGTACTGCGACAGCACACCTACCTGATAGGCAAAAGCGATGGCAGGCATGAAACCATAGTCGGCAGCGATGCGTGCAAACGGATAGTCCTCGTGGCGCAGGGTCTTGTCGAAGGTATCGCTGACCTGACGCAGATAGTCTGCCACCGTCACGTCGTCAATCTTCAGACCGAGGGCGAGGGTATTCACGAACATACCTACCGTATCGGCAATCTTGAGGTTCGAGCGTCCGCTGCTGATGGTGCTGATATAAATCTCGCGATTGTTGGTGTAGCGTGAGATGACGTAGGTCGCTGCAGCAAGATAGAGATGTGCAGGAGTTATCTCCTGTCCGCGGCAGAAGGCTGTCGCTTTCTCGAGATTGGTCGGACATACTGCCTCACCGATAAAGCCTTGTTTATCCGTCTTGGGCAGGTCAGCAGGGATCTCACTACCACCCTCACAGGTTTGTAGCTTCTCGGCAAAGAACTGCTGGGCAGCCTTAAACTCGTCACTCTCCTCAGCCTTTTGCTGGTCGTTGACAAAGTCGAGATAGGTGTAACTTTCTTTCTCGACGGAAGAACCGTCGAGCACGGTACCAATCTGACGAATCAGCAGGTCGGCAGAACCTCCGTCGAACAGCAAATGATGAACATCCATCAGCAGATGTACCCCGCTCGGCGTCTTCACCACTTTGAACCGATAGAGAGGCGCCTTCTGCAGGTTAAACGGCTGGACGAACTCATTCTTGTAAGCCGCCAGTGCCTCATCGCTCATCTCGACAACAGGAACCTCTACAGGTACGCTGTCTGCCAGGGTCTGCACGATGGCATCACCCTCAGTGGCAAAATGGATGCTTAGCTCCGGGTGCGCTTCGACAACCTGCTTCACAGTATCGGCCAGCTTCTCTGCCTCGACACCAGCAGGATAGTTCAGAAGATAAGGGATATTATAAATGGTCGATACCGGATTCTTCATGCACTCGAAATACACACCCGTCTGGGCGTAAGAGAGTGGAACGCTGTTAGTGGTGAGAGGTGAGAGGTGAGAGGTGAGAGAATTGTTCTGCGGTTGAGAGTAATCTCTTACCTCTTGCCCCTTACCTCTTACCTCTAGATAACCCTTCAGTATCTCGTTCTCAATGCTCTGCAACGTACCAGTCTTCGCCAGCGACTTGGCGTCGAGCTCAACACCAAACTTCTTATGCATCTGAACAGCCAGTTTGATGGCAGAGATAGAGGTTAGACCGGCATAGCCAAGAATGGTGGTAATACCGAATTCTTGATTGCCTACAACGGCAGCAATCATCTCGTGCAATTCCTCTTCCAGCACGTTCATCGGCACGTTGCTCTCTTCCACGACAGCCTGTTTCATTTCCGGCTTTGGCAGTGCCTTCTTGTTCACCTTCTGATTCTGGTTCAATGGAATCTTCTCAATCTGCATCGTTACGGCAGGCACCATATAAGGCGGTTTCTCATCAAGGATGAAGTTGTTCAGTGCCTCAATGTCTATCTGCTGGTCGCTGACGATATAGGCAGCAATGAACTTACCGGCACCTTCACCTTCCATGTCGAAGGCCTGCACGGTAGCATCCTTGATGCCAGGGAACTCACGGATGACGGCCTCTACTTCTTTCAGCTCGATGCGGAAACCACGAATTTTCACCTGTCCGTCGCGGCGGCCTACAAACTGGATGTCGCCTGAGGGCAGATAGCGCACGATATCGCCAGTCTTATAGATGCGTGCATACTTTTTATCCTCCGTAAAAGGATTCGGGATATATACTTCTGCTGTCTTCTCAGGACGGTTCAGATAGCCTCGGCTCACCTGAGGACCACTTACCCAGAGCTCTCCGGCAGCACCCACGGGCAGGCGATGCCCTTGCTGGTCGACAATATAGAGACGTGCATTATCGAGTGACTTACCGATAGGTATATTGTTCAATTTCTCAGTGACCGGATGGCAGGTTATGAGAATCGTTGTTTCCGTCGGACCGTATGCGTTATGCATCGTATATCCCTTGGGAGGCGTGAGTGATGCCAGCTTCTCACCACCAGTAGTAAGATGTTTCAGGCTGTGGTTTTCGATGCTGGTAGCAAACTGATAGGCCACCTGCGTGGTCATAAAGGCATTGGTAATCAGCTCCTTTTCTATATAGTCGTTCAGTGCCACCAAGTCCAAGCGCAGTTCCTCTGGAATGATATAGACACTGGCACCACGTGTAAGAGCCGGATACATATCGTACATACAGGCGTCGAAACCATAGCTGGCATAGGCGGTCACCTTATCCGTAGGCTGGAGGTCGTAGTAGCGATGATACCAGTGGAGAAATGCCACCAAGTTGGAGTGTACGAGCTGGCATCCCTTCGGCACACCCGTCGAACCACTCGTATAGAGCATGATGTAAAGCGACGAGGGCTTTACTTCGGGCAATGCCATGTCGAGTGCCGGCAACTGCTTCAGTTCTTTCGTCAGCAGTACGTCGCCCTGATACTCGTCTACGATGTCTCTGAGTTCTTCGTCGGCAATGAGCAATTTGGCACCGGCATCCTGCATCATGAAGTTCAGACGCTCCTTCGGATAAGTAGGATCCAGCGGCTGATAGGCACAACCGGCCTTCATGACACCGATGGAGGCAATGGCCATCCACTCACATCGTGGAATCAATACCGATACAACATCCTCCTCTCCCAGTCCTTTCTTCGCAATACAGCCAGCAATACGGTCGCTGAGTTCGTCGACTTCCTTGTAAGTATAGCGATTCTCCTTATACACCACTGCGATATTGTCAGGTGTAGCCTTCGCTTGACTTCGGAACAACGAGACGACGGTCTGTGTGTCGTCGTAATCCACATCTTTCTGGTTGAACGTGTCCAACAGGTCGATCTGGGCTTGTGTGGCGATGCTGATGTCGCTGAGCAGGGTTTGCGTCAGGAAACCATTCACCACGGCCTCATAACTCTCCAGAAACTGGCTGATGAGGGCCTCGCTGTATTCATTGCTGTTGTATTCGGCTTTCACCTGATATTTGCCGTTCAGGATAAATGCCTTGATGTATAACGACTGGTCCAGCGTGCTGTTACACAGGCGGACGGTCTTCATCGGCTTACCGCACAGCTGCTCGTCGGCAAACAACATTCCGTGCCAGGCGAAACTCGAATTAAACTGCAGACCGAGGTCGTTGACCGCATCGCTGAAGGCATAGGCCTCGTACTTGCGGCATCCGCCCATCTGCTCTTGTCCGGCTTTCAGGTAGTCGAGCACCGTCGTCTGGTTGTCATATTTGGCATAGACAGGCAACGACTTGACAGTCATACCGACAGAGTGCAGGAACCGTTTGTCCGTTCGGCCATTATAGATGGTAAAGAAGAGTGACTCCTGCTCGTTATTGTATCTCGCCAACAGGAAGGAATAGGCCGTTGTAAAGAAGTTGCTCTTGAAGATGCCGTTATCCTTGCAGAATGAATCGACGAGTGCCGTGTCAATTGCCAGCGTGCGCACCATCGAGGCTTCTGAATGCTCTTCTATCTCCAAGTCGGGAGCCAGTGGGGTATAGGTATCGCCACAGTCAAAGGTCTGGGCATACCACTTTTTGCCTTCTTCGAAGGCGGGCGTTTTTCGTAATTCTGCCTCAGCGATGGCAACCTCTGCCATTGTCAGCTGCTCTGGTGCCAGTTCACCACCGTTATAAGCGGTCTCCACGTCGCTAAGCATCACCTTGAGCGTCGTGCCGTCACCGATGATGTGGTGAATATCCAGGAAGAAGTAGTAGTGCTCGCTGTCGTGCAGCAGACGGATACGGAACAGTCTGTCTTCGTAGAGGTTGAAGGGCTGTATCAGCTCTTTCTTTACAGCCTCGATGTCATCGACTTCTTCGACGGCGAGTGTAAAGGTTTCGCTGTCGTCGACGGTCTGCAGGGGCTCACCGTCGTCACGCAGTTCTATGTGGGTGAAAAGCGTGGGGTGGGCGGCTACGGCTGCCTCTATGGCCTTTGCCAGGCGGTTACCGTCCAGACTACCGTCTAAGATATAAAAATAAGGAAGATTATAACGGGCTTCTCCTTCATAGCCCACACACTCGGCATAAATGCCAAATTGCGTTTTTGATAAAGGTGCAGTAGTTTTCATATTTATACTTTTTTTGTTTTCAATTATCAATTGTCAATTATCAATTAACTCAGAATTTTGTTGTGAAAAGACTCGGTGAGACAACCAGCGAGAACCAGCCCCAACGGGCGGTCTTACTGCTATTGCCTTGTTTCAGACGGTCCATGGTCTCAGTACCGAACATCATGGTGTAGCCTGCCGTCAGCGAGATGTCCTTCGTAAAACGATAGCTGGCTTGCAGGTCGATGCTATGACCTAACGTGCTATTCAGGTTGGTCAGTTGTGTCGTTACAGCCAGATAGTGATAGGTTGCACTACAGTCGAAATTGGCGACGGGACGGCCGAAGGCTCCGACGAAGGCATTCTGCAGACCAGGGGTAAAGCCATTGATGTAGGCTTCCTCATAGAAATAGTCCATGATACCATAGAACTTGGCG
Source organism: uncultured Prevotellaceae bacterium (assembly GCA_900318555.1). Taxonomy (GTDB): domain Bacteria; phylum Bacteroidota; class Bacteroidia; order Bacteroidales; family Bacteroidaceae; genus Prevotella. Next base: position 55,791 of record ONKX01000004.1, read on the forward strand.
CGTGAGCCGTAAAGGGGGGTGAAGCCCCTTGCAACATCATGCAGGACCGTACCGATTTGGCCAGGTTTAGGGACGGCCACATAGTCGTCGCCGCTCAGGTAGTCGTAACCCAACGTAAAGCCGTAGTTGTCGGAGGGAGTGATGGTGGCTTTCGCGCTGGCCATCCAGGCTTCAATTTTACCAGCCGATTTCATCAAGGGGTCTACAAACTTACCTCCCTGCCGATAATATGCGCCTTCCAGCGTCATAAACTTGGGATGATAGTTCACGTATCCACCATACATCTGCTGGTACACCGTCGAAGGCGGATTGTCCTCTTTTCCGGGTTCACCAGACTGCAATCCTACATTCATGAAAAGCAAGGACGCTCCTAACGGAAACTTGGGCACATCATAGTGATACCATACGGTTTGCATAGTCTTGTAAGCCTGTGAACCGCCTGTATAGAAGGTACTCTTATACACGTTTTCGGCATTCTGGTTATAGCCTAAGATGGCGTGAACCTGATGCCCATAGCCTTCGTATCCCACTCGTAATACGTCGTGCGACAGAGCAGCCATCGCAAAGTCGTTGGTGCCGATGATACGCTCATCGTCGTATGACAGGGCGATACGACCGACCTGTGCGAAGAGACCGTTCTTTGCCGTCATCTTCACCCATCCCTCATAGAGGTTGAGTGCCTGATTACCACTCGTGCCCCACACAGACTTGTTCTGAATGACCGCATGAGCCTGCAAATAGGGTCGCGCATAGTCCACTATCAGACGAGTACGTCCTAGAAGGAAGTTCGACTTATCCTCCATTTCCTCATCCTTGTCTACGGGCAGACCACCTCTCACGATTTCTCCATGCGTCATAAAATTCAAACCAAAGCTCAGGGTGTTGACCTTGGTAGAATCAGTCTGTGCTTGCACGCTTATCAACGGCAACTGCAGGGCAACAACAAGGCATGATCTTATCAGTCTTTGCTTCATGCTGTTGGTGGATTTTGGGTTATTCGAACTCGAAAATGCTGATGAATCCTGTCAGTTTAAACACGTTCTTGATGTCGTCGTTCACACCACGCATCACGACATGGCTGCCTGTGGTTTTGGCACCTTTTAGGATGCTGATCAAGATGCGCAGACCGCTGGAGGCGATATACTCCAGATTGGTGCAGTCGATGATGACATCTTTGCCGTCACTGGTATAAAGCGGTTTCAGGATTTCTTCTACTTCAACAGCTGCTGCAGTGTCTAACTCTCCTTCTAACGTGGCAACATACTTGCCATCGATTTCTTCTAATTTTGCGTTCATAATCTTTTTAATTTTATAATTTTATAGTTTTTACCTTTTTACTTTTTTACCTTTCTTCTTTTACCTTTTTCTTCATAGTCAATATATTATGCCCGTCGATGCGTTCGTAATTGATGGAATCCATCAGCTCCCTCACCAGATGGATACCTAGTCCGCCTACTCGGCGCTCTTCAACAGAGAGCGTGGTGTCAGCCTTCTTCTCAATTGTAGGATCAAAAGCCACGCCAGAATCATCAATCACGACCTTCAACCAATGGCCGTCAAACATCATCGTGATGTCTACAGATCCCTCCGTATCAGCCGGATAGGCGTATTCTATCACATTCACCACGGCTTCCTCAACGGCCAGGCGCAACTGACGCGCCAACGATTTCTCGAGGTTCATCTTTTCATAGAATGACTTCTGGAAGTTGCTCAGTTCAGCCACCTCGCGAACATCGTTTTTCAGCGTGAGCGTCTCGTTCAAAGTGCTTTCATACTGTTGGGGCGTATAGCGAATGGCGAGCATCGTCAAGTCATCACTCTGTTCAGCATTACCTACAAACTTGTGCACTGCCTTGCTTATGGACTCCAGTAATTCTTGAGGGTGCTTGTCAGTGCAAGTGGCAAGTACTTCCTCCACCCGCTTGATGCCGAACAGCTTACGCTCGCTGTTCATCGCCTCCGTCAGTCCGTCGGTATAGAGGAAAAGCGTGCTATTGGCTTGCAGATACATCTCCGTCATGCCATACTTCACGTCGTTGAACACACCGACGGGCAAGTGAGGCTTGGCATCGACCATTGACCATTTGCCATTGACCATGACAAAAGGTGCATCGTGCCCGGCATTACAATATCTCAGGTGACCTGTTGGCAGGTCGAGTATACCGACAAACATGGTGACAAACATGTTCGACTCGTTGCCCTGACAGGCAATCTCGTTGAGCGACTGCATGATGTGGGCAGGATTGGTCTCGTGGGCCGATGCCGAAAGGAACAATGCATGATTAACAGCCATCACCATGGCCGACGGGACGCCCTTGCCACTGACATCACCAATACAGAAGAACAATTTCTCATCACGGATAAAATAGTCGTACAGGTCACCACCCACCTCGCGGGCAGGCACCAGCGAACCATATATCTCCACGTCCCCCGACAATTGTCCATTATCCATCATCAATTGTCCATTTTCACGGGGCAGCATGCTCTGCTGTATCTGGCTGGCCACATGCAATTCCGAACTGATGCGGTTTTTCTCGACATTCACCTTATGCAGACGTTCCAGATTGCGCTTTGAACGCCACACGATGAACCCTATCAGCAGAAGGCCTGCCACCGCCATCAACAAAAGATTCAATCGTACACGACGCAGTTTGCCGAACACATCGGTGTCATCCAGCGCATTGATGAGTATCCAGTCTGTCTTGCCGCCAACAGGGGTATAGAAGACGTGTTTCTTATCGCCATGCTCGTCTTTCAATACGACGTAGCCCTTCTCTTCGCTCGTGCTTTTCATGTGTTCGATGACGTTCCTCAGCAACTGATTGTCATCACCTGCAAGCAGATGATATTGTCCGGTTACGAGGAAACGTTGCGTTGATTTATAGGCCTTACTCTGGTTGACTTCCTCTTTAAGCCAGCCCATGGAGATATCTGCAGCCACCACGCCCACAATCTTCCCATCGTCGTCACGAATGGGAGCACTATACGACGTCACCACCGCCTTTGCACCGTCACGATCCATGTAAGGCTCACTCCAGTGACTGGTGCCCGTGGCTATCGGTTTGGTAAAGAATTCCAATTTCGTGTAGTCATGACTGGCCGACCCTAACTGCATCGTCTCAATGCTTCCGTCGTCTTTGCGGATGGAATACGGCTCAAACCATCGCCCTCTCTGCGGGAAATAGTCAGGTGTACAACAAATACAGCAGCCGAGGATGGCCGTATTATGTTCTGCCATCTGATAGGTTAGCCTAGTCAGTGAATCTGGACTTGCAAGGTCGTCGGTCGCCACCCATGCTATATTGTCCATCGTTACCTCCACTTCAGCCAGTTTGTTACGGATACAGAGATAAAGGGCGTTATTCTCACGCTCCATCAACCGCTCCACCACACGCTGTAAGATGTCATGCGACTCATAATACATAATAGCCGACGTCAGCTCTAGTAATAGTGCGGCAATGATGATAACAGTCAAATTGGTATTGGCCCGCATGAATTTTATCAGCCGGCCCCACCAGTTCTTATTGTTAGTACCTTTTTTCCCCATATTTATAATTTAGCCGCCCAAAGTTACAAATTAAATTTGATATTTCAGCGAATTATAACAATATTTAGCATTCTTCGTCAAAGTCGCCGATGAATTCGGGGGCATTTCCGCCTCCGGGTTTGGGGTCTTGGCTATTCAACAGTAGTGCTGTCTTCTTGTACCACCCTCTCTATTGCAGATACCGCCACCGCGGTCATCGGCGACATTGTTGGTAATGATTACCTTTTTGACATCAAATGTCTTCGCCTTGGGTGAAGGGGACTACAGAATCCATAATACTATCTATGATACCTTTGATTTCACTGCTGATGCTCTTAATCTTGTCAAAGACACCATCTTTGGCGCCTTTGGCCATGTACTTGGCACAGTCACCTTCCAGGCGGCCTATCTTGGCTTTCTCCTCTGGGGTGTAATCAAACTCGTGTTTACTGATCTTTTTACGGATATTGACAAACTTCTTACCGGCTTTTTCCCACTCGTCGGCATCGTAGTAGCGGCTGTGGTCACGCAGTTCGTAGGAGAAGTCCTCCAACTGGTTGATGGCACTTTGTTTCGTAGAGCAGGACACCATCGCCAGTCCCAATGCTCCACATAGAATGAGGTTCTTAATATTCATACTAAATAGTTGTTGTTCTAAATCTTGCCCCCATTGCCCTTTATGGACAAACTGAGTCACCTGCAAAGATAAGAATTAATTTTGAAACAACAATCGTTTATGCGGATAAATTTAATATAATACTAAATTTTATTTTGTATGATGATAGAAAGAGCTGCTTTGGTGGCTCTTTTTTATGCAATCAATATTTTGTTTTATGAATAGTAATGTTAAAGCCTACACAGACGATGAACTTTGTAAAAAACTTCATGAATTGATGGAAAACCCTCTTCCTGTAAAGGACGACCCTTATTTCGACTCTGACGAAAAGTTATTTGGCAACACCATTAGCACTCCTGCCTTGAAGGGAATTAGGACAATTGAACTTTCACTGTCAACAAGCGACGAAGCAGACTACACAGACGGCTGCATTATTGTAAGTATCCAAGCCAAAAAGGGCTCGATGATCAAAGAAGGACGCTTCACTTGCTTTGTCTATTCAGATGACTATTCTCCCATGTGCAACAGCGAAGTGACTTATAAGTTCAACCGTGAAAACAGCAGCAATGTAAGTATCGTCATGCTTTCTTTCCGTATTTGGTTGCCAGGGAAATACTTCCTTCTGCTTCGCGACAGGAATAATGGTTCACTTGTGCGCATAGACTTTGAGGTAGACGAGAAACTGGATATCCGACAAGAGCCAATGACGGCCTGTGCCATCTGCAGCATAGACGACATCTTAACCTCATGCGTAGAAAATACTGAGTCGAGTTGGGATGTTCTCTCTACGACTCCTGGCACTTCAGAGTTAAGACGGTATGCTTTGGAATGCCGACAACTGAAAATTTACAATGAGTTTCGAAAAGGACTGAGTGGCAGAGAACTGAGAGTCAACCGAAATCTCCTGATCTACACTACAAACAGGGATTGGAACGCGGAAATCCTCCAGTCATTCCAGAAACTCGCCGTACCAGGCTACTACTATACTCACGTTGACTGTAACACACTCTACAATGCAGCTCTGCCAAATCCATTTGAGCCACTGAATGAGAAACTGAACAACACGGCCAATCAGGTCTACTGCCTGACAAGCCCTGGAGCTTTGCTCAGCACAGGAGGAAAGGTGGTTACTCGACATATTGTTGAGAAAATCTGTGAAGATAAAGAAAAATACAAGCTTTGGCTGTGTGGTGGTAAACAGGAAATCGAGAGCGTACTGGATGTATATCCCTCTCTGAAGGAACTGTTTGTAAGTGGAAATGTCTTGAGACAGCATTCGTATACAGGATTCGAATTGGTTCAGGCGTTCCTCAAAGAGCTGGATAGTGAGCATCTTGATCCTTCTGAAGCTACGATGGATGCTCTTGCCCGAGCAATACTGGAGCATCACGAATACGGGTGTTTCTCTACATGGTCAGTGAGCAGTATCCGTCGATATGTTGCTGAGGAAGTCTCTCCTCGTTATCGCCGTCGTGCTCTTGAAGGTATCATGGCCGAGAAGGAAGAATTGCCGAAATTGCCTATTGAGGACATCCCTCTCGACCTCCTACCCAACTCAACCTCAGAGTTTGAGGATAGCATACGTGAACTCAACGAGATGGTTGGACTTGATGACATCAAGAAGAGCATTGTTACCATGGCTAATCAAAACCGATTCTTCATGGAACGTAAGAAAGCCGGATTCCGCACCTCAAACATCGCAGCCCAACATGCTATCTTTACTGGTAATCCCGGCACAGGCAAAACTACTGTTGCCAAGATGCTTGGCAAGATATATCACTCCATCGGACTCCTCTCAAAAGGCGATGTGATATGTGTCGATCGCACCAGACTCGTAGGCCGCTATATCGGTGAGACGGAAGAGAATATGAAGGCCGTTTTGGAGGAAGCAAGAGGCAATGTGCTCTTCATCGACGAGGCATACAACCTCTATGAGGGTACTGTTGACAGGAAAGACTATGGAGCCAAAGTTATTGACAGTTTGCTGACGGTTCTTTCACAGCCCAATCCTGATATGGTCATTATCTTCGCTGGTTATGAAAAGGAGATGGATGCCATGCTGAATTCAAATCCTGGACTGATGGGACGATTCCCTTACAAGTATCATTTCAGCGACTATGATGCCGACCAATTGATGGAGATTGCCCTGCACTTGTTTGCAAAAGACGAGTATATTCTCAATGATGAAACCCAGACTACACTTCGCCAGAGGATAAGCGATACACTCTCACAACGCACCAAGAACTTTGGCAATGCCCGTTGGGTGGAGCAGTTCATCAGAAACGGAATCATCCCAGCAATGGCAAATCGCGTCAATCTTGAGCCTATCAAGGACTACCAGCACATTCTTCCTTCCGATGTTGAGGAAGGCTATATGAAGTTCAATCCTCGCATGATAGAACTGAAGCCCCGCCGCCAGGTGGGCTTCAGTGCCTAATATGATGCTCATACTTTATATAATTGATAGATGGAGCAAACATCGTATTCCCTTATGAAATAGAGAATAATCTAGTCTAAAATATAGTGTATAGATATGGCTATATACAAGATATTATAGATCGCTAATTTTCTCTCCTTGCTGATTAATATGGAAAGCTTGTTCGTCTTTCCATACTAGTGCCCTGCCCTCATAAAAAGAGGAAACATCATCGTAGATAGCAGAAATGACTAAATCACCGTTAGTATTTATAAAACCAAACTTTCCATTTCGATAGCCAAATCCTTTGTTTTTGCCATTGTCTAGGCAAACCCATGCTAGACCTTCATGGAAATCACCGACATCGGCATATTGAGTAGGGATGACTTCTTCACCGTCTATATTAACAAATCCCCATCTATTTCTATTTTGTGCCCATTTTTTGCAGACCGCACCTAAACCATAGGAAAAAGGTCTGCATTTTTCGTAATCAAACGATGTGACTTCTTTCCCTGACCGGTCTATATATCCTGCCCGATTGTCTACCGTGTATGCAGGAGTCAGAAGCTGCTGCCCAAAGGCTGCGATAGCAAGATAGCGTCCAGGCGGTGTCAGTTCCTGACCTTGCAGATCATACAATGCTGATCGGTGAAGTTCGTCTCCATAGTCATCTTCATCATACCAGTCAGCAATGATAACCCCTTGGTTGGGACGCTTCTGTGTATAGTCTTCATTGATGGTGGGTGGCGTATCGCGTTCAGCAGGTGCTTCACCGTGCAGAGATGCCTGCATGTCGTAAGCTTCTGTCAGGTATTCGTAGCCAGCGGTGTCTTCTTCGTCAACATAATTTCTAAGGCAAAGGTCAATCCACTGCGCCAAGGCGATGTCTGCTTCTTGGATTCTTTTTGATTTCTGCAACTCATTCAAATAATCCTTGAAAACAGAACGTACATAGGACGGGTCATGGAAACAGCATTCAGAGGAGTCGAACATGCGTTCTATGTGATTACGCAGAGCAATTTCAAACATCTTCTTCAGCAGCGCAATCTTCTTGTCTGTCATTCCCTGTTCTTCATAAAGTTCCAGCATATATTTGAAAATTCTCCGTTGTGACCTGCCGTCAATGTGATGGTAGTAGCTGTGGAAGATGGCTTTGGAAACTATTTCAGTCAGTTCCATCTGTTCATCTTTTCGTCCTGCCTTTACCAACAGTTCTCCATACTCAACGATGTCTTCGTGAAGACGGTCTCTTAGCACATAATGGTCTCCCATGTTCAGAATGGAACCTGCCAGCAAATGTCCTAACTGCCGTATCAGATTGTTGCCTTTCTCAATATTTCCTGCTTGTAGACTCATCAAAGCAAGACGTTGGAATAAGCTGATGATTTCCATCAGTACCTGTTGAGCCATCTCGGTAGTGTCAGTAGGGAACTCTTCCCTCGTTTTGATGAGTTCGTCAAGCTCAGACTCTACTTTACTAATGCTTTCTTCTGAAGGAGGCTCGGCATCACAGACGTCATCTTCTTCCTCCTCCTCGTCATTTTCATCATCCCACTCATCTTTCCATTCTGGGCTATTACGCCATTGCCATTCCTCTTCATCACTGGGGGGAAGATCCATCGAGACTGCACACACCATGCGCTCATCCTCTTCTTCCTCAGGCAATTCAATGGCAGGCATGGTAGTTTTTTGGTGCTTTGGTTGCTCCTCCACATATTCTGTCGTATGGCTCTTTTTGACGAGAGGAGTTCGAACCATATTGTTGACTTTGAAATCACAGCGTGGTGCACCATAATACTGACACCACCAAGCCAGTTCCGCCTTGAAGTCGGCGATGTTTTGATTCAGTTCCTTTTCATATTGATGGTCATATTCGCAGATTTCAAATAGTTTACAGATATAATTATCCCAATATCTAAAATAGGTATAGTCAAGATTGACTTTCATGAGATCCTCTTTATGGAATACTTTTACCTTTTGGTAAACAATGTGTAACTGGCTTATGAACTCCTGATAGGGCTTAATCTTTTTTTGCAGGTCCAGTTCTTGTTCTATGTAAATTGGGGCAGCGAAGTAATCCTCAACGATCTGAATGTCTTCCTTAAGCACTTCATCGGTAAAACACGATAAATGGTATTCTGAAATCTCCAGTGCCGTTGTCGTGTAAAGTGTTATCTCCTTATCATCGCCCTCACGTAAGAACTCAAATTCCATGTCGCATATCAACTCCTGGTCTTCAATGAAATAGCGGTCAATGTATGTCCGTATGAATTGCAGCGTAGCAGCTTGGTCGGAAGCAAACTCGCGGACAAGTGTTTCGGTAAAGACATGAGAATAGTCTAACCGCTCTTTTTGCTTATGCAGCAGCTGGTAGTCTTGACGGACAATTAGTTGGTGACACAGTTCTGCCAGTACGTCATCCTGAGAAATATTGTTCACGAGGTAATCATAGAACCGCTTTCTGCATGCTTTCATCGATGCTGAATCCTGACTCATCAGTGCGCCGCGTAGAATGGCATGTGAGAAGAACCAGCGGTGGTCGTTGTTGTTACACTGAATCAAATCGTGCATCCAACAGAGCAGACTGTTGAAGTCAAGCGGATTCCATTTCCTTGCAATAAGCTTTGCCAGATTGTCCTCGCTGATGCCAAATTGGGCGATGGCGATGTAATTAAGGACTTTTCGTGTGAGTTGTGGATTGAAATATTTGCAGGTGAGCTCAATAAAATAAAAGAACAACTGGTCGGCATCGGCAGGGAAACTGTTGATGACTGATTTTAGGTAGCTTTCAATCTTCTCATCCTCCTTTAGCTGCTGGATATTGTGTATCCTATTGAAGTCCTCTTCGCCAAGTTCCATCAAGATGTCTATCGCCATTCTCAGCCACAGGGGCGACTCATAGGCAAGGCTGTTGTCTGCCTTCTTGATGCTGAGCAGCTGTTCCTGGAGCTCGGACGGCAGCTCCTTGTAGTTTTTTCTCAACACATACCTGAACACCTGACGGGCATCGTCAACACTGAATGTATCCATGTCCAAGCATTGGTAGTTAGGATGATTCTTCAGTATCTGGTCGGTATAGCCTGGAAGCGTGGTGCACAGGAAAGGTACATCTGGGGGAATGGAACTGAATAAATCCTTCAGGAGCTCGTGGTTCTCATAGCTATCCTCAAAGCTGTCCAGTGAGTCGATGAGAATTATGGGGAATTTGCCTTTCACTTTCAAACGTGCCAGCAGATTCCTGAATCTTTGCAGAAGCTTTCTTGTTTTGTCAAAGGCAAATAGCGTTTCCTCCTTAAGCAAGTCTTCGACGGTGCTGTCGGAATCCAGAAAGTGTTCCATTTGCTCACACCATGATATAATCATCTGCTCTACCAGTATAGAGCGCTGAGATATGCCTGCCGCGTGGGCCAGGATGAAGAATGAGTAGCGTGAGGAAAGCCTGTCGAGCAGTAGGTAGACCTTGGAAAATAGTGAACTCTTGCCGCAACCCGAGAATCCTGTAAGGAAATAGCTCTTCATGCCGCTCAGTAGTGTTGTGGCTTCACGGGCATTGATGAACAGCTTCACAAAGTCCCTCAGTTCTTTTCTCCGGCCTTGGAAATCCTCTCCACGAGATGTTACAAACGACCAAAACAGTTCCTTTTCCTCGTCCTGTTCTTGTGACAATACTTCTGCCTTGCGTTCAATCTTCAGTTCTTGCTCAATATCGTCATAAATCAGGCTATACAGTTCGTCGCCAAATGTCTTCAGACGTCCAAACCTGCCTTTTCTCTTTTTCGTTTCCTTGAGCCATTGGGCTTTATATTCTATAATGTTGTTGGTACCAGCCTGCTTGCACTCTTCTCTGATATGGGTTTTCAGTTTTTCCAGCTTTTCAGTACGGTGCCTTATCTCTTCGTCCTTCGACAGGGCGTCAATATACAGATCCTTCGTCTTTTTAGGCATATACTGATAGGAACTTGGCTTGCGAAAGCAGAAGAAACTGTGGGACATCAGGCTCTGTTCGCCGATGGCACCAAGCAGGATTTCCATCTCAGTGACACTCATCGACTTGCTGACATCGCCTAGGGCTTGCTGCAGGTCGGCAGGTAGAGTATTCTTGATCTTTTCCATGCGTTCTATGGGAGGAACCCATCCATAGCGTTCGCCAAGCAGGGCTATGAAATAGGGACGGCTGTTCTGTATGGCTTTCAGGCACACATGGAGAACTTTTTCCTCACGCTGGTCTTCCTCCACGCTTTGGGTGTCCACGCCCCAACGCAGGTCTGTCACCTGAATGTTGACGTGGTATTTCGACAGATTTTTTTTCAGCCTTGGCACTACATATTTCCGTATGTAGTCCCGTTCTGACTGCATATCGTTGAACGTACTGCTTATAAAGATGTTGATATTTCTTTGTCTCATAGATTACAATACATGTTTGCCTATATAGTATTATTCTCACACAAGTTGTTGGTTTACTCTTTTAGAATTATTTCTACCTGTTTTCGTAGCATTGATATACTATTATATGATATAGGATAAAGAGATTTGTTGTCTATAATATCCTTTTTGAAAGAAGCCAACTCTTCCGATATGTCATCCGCAGGTTCCTTAAAAAGGACATAAACCTTCTTTGGTAATCTTCCAGCTTGCATCTCTGTAACGGCTACATTCAGTTCTTCTGCGGTATACTCTCCCAATGTTCGCCAAAACAGTACGATGCATATTTCACATTCCCGTAGTTTTACGAGATACTCGTCTTCTTTACGTCCAGCCCTCATAGATGAATCCATATATTCCCATAATACAGGCTTGAAGTTGACGCCTTTTGTTTCAAGTTCATCATTCAAGTCCTGCATCAAATCAACAAGTTCCATTCGTTCACTTTTTAGTTCGGCGGATGAGGCGATAAAAACATCAATTCTCTTCATTTTCACTTTGTTTTAAAAGATTAATTAGTTTCTCCAAATTATCATTTCCTAATTCTTCATCCACTATATCGTACGAATCTGTTTTTTCTGAATCATCATCTAAACGACTTATGCCATTTATTGTGTTTTCTACGTGAGTAAGCTCTGTAAAGGCTTCTTCATATTTCATTTTATGATATTCACAAGACAAGTTATAAAAAAGCCTTTGAACATCCAATGATAATGTTTCAGGATCCGAATTCTTTAATTTGAAAAACGTTTTTTCTGCCTGAGTATATCCCATTTCAATAAACATCTCTTCCTCTTCTGGAGAGTAAAAACGTGCTACAGACACAGATTGCAGAAAACTTTCTAAGAATTCGGCTGGTCTTAGTTGGACAAAATATAAAAGAATGCTCCATATCTCATCACTTAAATAATGTAAGTCGGATTCTGTATATAAATCGGGATCAGAGTAATATGTACTATACGAATCCAAAACCTTCAACATGCCTTTTGAATATGAAGCAAGATACACGCTAGGCTTAATCTGTAGAATCCGTGAGTCAAAAGTAAAGTAATAGTACATTATTTTACTCTGTTCAGGGGTTTTGTTTATCAGTTCTCTATATTTTGTATGAAGAAAAGAAAGATGTCTAAAAAATTCTATCTTATAAAGGTGACTATCAGCTAGTTCCTGGAGCGTCATGTAAGAAAATCTGTCTCTAATATCATCCATTCTTTGTTTTAGCTTCATAAATGCTTGATCATAATAGTTTATTGCCATTTTTTGATTATCAAGGCAATCATATACATTAGCGATGTCTGTAGTAGTAACAAAAAGTTTGTAGAGCCTGTCATCTTGTTCTTCAAACTCTGATTCGTTTAAAAGGAGTTCATCTATATCATATATCTCTTTATAAAGCTTCAAAGCATCTACATATTTCCCCCAATGCATCTTGTGTTGAGCATATCTATATATGATATCTGTATATTTATCCTTGTTTGTTTGATAAAGGAAAATGTGATTCGTTATGTCAATGGCTTCACAAAATGCCTCCTCTGAGATTAAAAATTGTTCTTCTTCAGATTTGTCCTGGCGGGCCATTACGGTCTCAGCCTTCAACAAGAACTCTTCTATTTTGTGTTCGAGGTTGTTATTATGACGTTTTAAGAGACTAATTTCTTCCTCTTTTTCTCGTTTCATTGTCTCCATATTCAGAATTTCATCGGCCTCGAATGCATTACCTTTCTCAAACTGCTCACGTGCTATCCTCATTCGTTCGGTATATTGCTCGTCTTTTCGTGTAGCAAAAGTCAGGGCAATATCATAGAGATGAGACTGATACTTCCTGAATTCTTCAGCTGTTTTTTCCCTCTTTAATCTGATATTCATTAATTCGTCTTCCAATTGCTCATTGTCTGGGTCTGCCTTGTGTCGCGCTCTTGCTTCTGCTACTAATGTGTCCAATTCTAATAATTCTTTTTGCAAGCGTATGTATTCCTTATTAAATGCTGCAAATGGAACATTGTCAAGGTTTACGAATTCTTCGCCATCTAACATTACCATCCCTTTGTTTACTTCGAAAAGCTTGCCTTGTAGACCCAAGATGCGATTCTGATATGCCTCAAACTGGAGAATAAAATGTAGTTTCAGCGTATCCACATTCTCAAACTTACAGAAAAAATGACCATAGTTGGTAACGAAATTTGCCTTGAAATCCTTTAAGGCTTCTGTCAAGTCATCAGTAGGTTCTTTGAAAAACACATAAAGGTTGCGTGGGTTGTTTCCTTCCTTTAACCCATTGTAGGCAGTGTTCAATTCTTCTACGGAGTTTCCTGCTAATTCACACCAGTAAAGTGTGAGGCACATTTCGCAGTCATCGAGTTTTGCCTTAAACTCCTCAATAGAACCATCTGTTTCTGGATTCCACTTGGTGCGTTTCAGTTCAATACCTCTTGGTTTGAGCACCTTGTTGAGATGCTCAATAAGGTTCGTGAACTCTAATTTCTCTTCGTGCATCTCCTCAGATGCAGCTATCATGATCTTTATTACTCTCATAATGCATTGTTTTGATTTCTCAAGTCAAGTGTAATAATCTAACTCATGCCTAAGCCATATCGCCCATTCATTATCCAAACTGGAATAGCTGATAAATACAGTAATCCGTTATATCATCAGGTTCTTGACATTCTTGACGATTCTTACAGGGGCCACATATTCCCTTTTCACATCCTCATCCACGATTTCAACGACCTGAATTTCTTTAGCGTTCTTCAGGGGTTCGCGCGCTTCTTCGTTGAGATCCCTAATGGCAACATTGCTTTCGAAACTTCTAAACAAGAGGGCCGTGTCACTGCCGTCATAGATGAAGCGAGGATCGTCTGGTTCACCTTCCCTTGCATCCATTAGTAGCATGATTTCGCCTTTGTCATTCTGCAAGACAGAAAACCTTCCCTTTACCCCAACTTCGTTAGATAAACAACCGTCAGTTTCTTTTCCTTGCTCTTGTGAGGTAAATGTATCGTAGTCCATAATTATATTTTTTTGATGATTAAATATTGTTTCTGTAAAAGTAGTAATAAAAAAACGGAACACCCAAATTGTTTGTGGTTAATTTTGTTACTCAATGGATTTTTCTTCTTCTATCTAAATATGTCTAAATAGCTCCTAAGCACTTTTCTTGACAAAAGTAGTGGACTACTACTGCGGCTACTATTAGGTGATTCAAAAAAGTCCATATTTTGTCAAGAAAAGAGTATGGGTACTACCTAGGTGAGGGTTTATGTGTTACCCGCTGCTTGTGTAACTGACTGATAATCGGTATTGGGTGAGGAACCACCTGTTTGTTTTCCTGCGCAGTCGCGCGCCCACGCACCTTAATTCATAAGAGAAATGGTCTTCATATGGCATGAGGCCACACGAAGACCTCTTTAGTTCTATTAATTCCTTGAAATAGGAACATTACTAATCTTAAGCCTATTTTCCCAACCAAGACTCCATGCAGGACAATTCACAATAAGTATAAGCCTGGCAATACTCTCAGCATTTTCTGGCACGCCATTAATGCGTACACTACATTTTATAGGTACATCCGTTGGAAGGTAAAATCGGCTTGATTCGTGACAATCATAACCTGATGCATTTGCAACTTTAATCTCTATATCAGTATCATTATTCTTATAGATATTTCCTTCACTATCATAAGCCTCACTAGCCCCATTATAGCTACCTATGACCGTAACATCCTGCACATCATTTGCTCCAACATTTTGGAAAATCAAATCCATTATTACCGACTTTCCACTGGCAACGCATCGTGACACCTTGACTTTGAAGTCTGGATGTCCACTTACAATCTTAATTTGTGCATTTACACCCTGCAAATTCATGGCGAAGATTGCCATCATCATTAATAAAAACTTTTTCATACTGATTCTTGTTTTAAGTTAAACAAATTATTTAATTCTTAACAGTTGAGCTTCTGCCTTACTGTGCCCCGCTGCCGCTGCTCTTTCCAACCATAGTTTTGCGGTGGAATTGTCAATGCCGAGGTACATCATACCTGCCTGATACATGGCATCCACATGGTTGCTACTGGCAGCTTTCACGAAATAACTGGCAGCAGTTTCCCTGTTATAGCCATCATAGTTGCTGTTGCTGTAGAGCATTCCCAACTGATAGTTGCCCTCAGTGCTTCCGTGATTGGCGGCTTGAATGAAGCTTTTCTTTGCTGTATTATAGTCCATTGCACGCATGGCTTTTTTGCCTTGGGCTACCAACTCGGCATCAGACATTGTGGCTGTGGTTGCTGTAGTCTGTTCTGAAATCGTCTGCTGTGAAGCGGTCTGAGTTGGAACAGAAGATGCGGCAGATGCTGTCGTAACAGACTCCGAGCGACTTTCTCTTCTTGGCTCAGTTTCGGTTCTTACCTCTTTTACGATTACAACTGGTGCCTGCGTTCTTGATTCACTAACTGGTTCGGTTTGCTCAACAGATTCTGCCGTCTGGGAGACATTCTCCTCTGTCGCTGCTTGCTCTGTGACTACAGCGGCAGGAGTTCCCTTGTTGTCAGCTTTGTTGCCAAAGACGAAATAGCCTATGACTAAGGTTATTATCACCGCCGCAGCAATAATCATGTAATTCTTGGTCTTGTCTCCTTGGTTAGCAGACGTGGACTGGAACCCTGTATTGGGAATATTGAAATCGTTATTGTAATGCTGAAGACTTCTACCACCAGTTCCCAAATGTTTTGCGAGAGATTTCAGAAGTCTTTGCATACCTAAATTAGGATTGTTTTCATAATTAATGAAGTCCAATCCTGATAGAGCTAACAATAAGGAGGAATTGTATTCTGTGTTGTCAAGTTTGACAGGTATGATGGTCTTATGCAGATGCACTGCTGTATTCACCTCTTTGACTGTCCAAGGTGATTTATTAGCTGTATATGACGAAAAAAAAACAAACACCTTGGAATTCTTGATTGCCTCACCTATGACAGACATAAACTCATCACCGCTTTCAATTCCATCTTTGTCAATCCATACGGAATAACCATCATGAGAAAGCTTGTCTGCTATGGAAAGAACCAGATTGGAATCTTTCCGAGAATAACTGATAAAGATGTCGTGCTCTTTGTCCATAATCGTATTATATATTATTGTATCTGCAAAAGTAGCATTTTTATTTGGAACAAACAAATTATTTTTATTCTTTTTGCTGTTTTGCTGTTTTGGGACAATCAAGTGAAAGATATTTTTCGACTTTCTTAAGAAATCTATAAATATCTCCAACTGTGCGAATGTTCTTTTCCTCACTTTTGGAAAAGCCCATATTAAAACTCGTACCGATGGCTATAAGAAGTTCTACGACATCAAGTTCGTCACATCCCAAATCGTCAAGCAAATCGGCTTCTGGAACGACTTCACTTTCATCTCCAGCGTCTCCTCCGATTGTGCGTAACTTTTGAAAGATGATGTCGTTAGGTATTTTCGAACTATCGTTATAAGGGGATTGATTCATTATTATTAGATATAGTTTATTCCGCTGCAAATATACACAATTATTTCGATTTTACAAAATGTGTAACACAAAATGTGTTTTGACGACTAAAGATTCCCAACACTTTGGGGTTGGTGGCATTGATTTTTCTTCTAATATCGTTCAAGGTACATGGCACTGACCCACCCTCTTGTGTTATTATACTTTATGTGGGAAAAGCCTGCATTCATATTATAGACAACCACGATGTCGCCTTTGTGAAGTTGACCTATGATGGGGGCTTCTATATTGGGTTCACTTCTGACGTTGAGAACTGTTGCCATGCAACGATAGGTCGTTGGCACTTCGGTGAGCTTCTGACAGGTTCTGACTGGACGGGCGGCGGTTGGTTATCCCTGTTATTATAACAAACAAGGCCAACACAGATACCAATGACGAGCAACAGGGTATAGGCATTATAGATGAAGCGAGGATTGTCTGGTTCACCTTCCCTTGCATCCATTATTATAGTCCACAATTATAGTTTTTCCCTTCTATTTTTGGCAATAGTCGCTACAGCGATCCATGACGCCATTATATTCTCCTGCTGGATTGTGGTTACACATGACACTGTTGCTGTAGGCACTCATATTCCATCGACAATTGCCACAACAGCGAACTCCTGGATATTTGTCTTCATCATCCCCATTATAGCCAGAGGAAGGGGATGATGAGCCATAACTACCTGTTGATTCATCGGTTGTCACATCCCAAGCATCTGAAATGGCCCTAAAAGGATGGCGAATGACTTCTACGATATTGAAGGCTGTTCCGATGTAAAAGGCCCACTTGCTGATGGTCCACGCTGTGTCAGAGTTCATTATTCCAAAGATAGTCAGGGCTCCAGTGATAGCACCGACACAAATGAAAGCGATAATGCCAATGACGCAACAGCGTATTACAAGTAGGAATCCGAACTTAACCAGAACGAGAATAATACCTATGAGAAATATGTATCCTAATATCTGTAGCATTTTGTTCAGCAAAAAGGTTAGCGTTATTTCGGTGCAAAGTTACAAAATAAATCCGAATAAAAGAATAATTGGTGATTTTTTTAATTGGACACCATAATAATATATAGAGTCTCGTAATTCGTTGTTTCTATCAGCTGAAAAAATATATTTTCTGAGACATTAAAATTTACCTCAAAACATTTGGTAGGAATGGGATTTTTCGCTACTTTTGCAGGCGAATTACATAATTCTATCACTAATCAAAAATTAAAATTGTAGCAAAAATGAACATGATGACAAAGGAAACAACCAAGTGCCGAGCGGTTCGATGATGAAGTAAGGAAACTGAATCTGAGCACCGACGGGTGGATTGTACCTTGTCGTCTAAGCGTTCTATGAGCGTTTGAGCGTTCTTTGAGGCTTGCGCGTTCTTTGAGACTTCGTCTCGAAGACCTCTGGCGCTCGAAAGAGTTTGAAAGCTGCTTTCACTCTTTACTCGCTTGCGCGTTCTTTGACATATTGCTACAATGTTAGGGTTTGTGATAGAGTAATCTGAAAGGAAGACTCTGTGGTATTTAAGGCTGGTGCTTCGGCACTATGCCTGATGACTCTTGCGCCCCTATCGCTGGGGCTTATACCTTATTTATATAGTATATTACTGTGATAGAATGATGTTTGATTATGAGAAACAGGAATAGATTGATTCGAGACTTTAGGAAACAGACCAAAACGACAATTTGGAAACACATGGAGGCTATGGCGGTGAACTATGCCGTATATTCGAACCGACTGAAAGGCTTTGCACCGTTCATGAATGATGATGACGTATATATTTATTGCGATGCAACGAATATGGTGGTAGTGTGCATTGACTGCTACGACAACTATGAGGACAGGACATGCGTGGAATCAGTGGATATGGAACCGATTGTTTATTACCCCGGCTGTGAACCACACGAGGGCAGGGTGTGGAAACTGAAGGAGACCATGCAGATAGTGAAAGAGCGTCTGCAGAAACAGCACATCGACTTGAAGGTGTACGGCGTGATGCTGACGGAGGCAAAGATTACGAACGCCGAGGAACTGGAGCTGGTGTGGGAATTCAACGACATGAAGGTGATTGACGGTTTCGTGAGTCTGGGACACCGTAAGGCCGGGGTGAACAACGACGAAGACCTGCGTGGGAAAATCTATTTCGACGCAGCGGTAAACGATAGCCCCCAAATGGAGGAGGAAGAAGAGGAGCCCGTTAAGGAGGAAGAACCGAATGACGAGGAATTCGAACGGCTATTGAAGGAGTTTATCAATCACGAATTCGAGGAAGGCGGTGAGACACCAAAGGACGACGATACTCCGGAAACCGACGAACCGATTTCCAAGGAATCAGAAGACGACACTCCGGAGGACATTGTATTACCTGATGGCGAGATAGAGCAGAATGGCAACATCAGCGTGAAGGTGGAGATCCTGCGCCCTATCGCCAACCCTCGCGAAGAATTGGGCAAACTGGTGGGCTGCGAAGACATCAAGCAACGCATGGACGAACTGGTGGCGCTGACCAGCTATAACAAGATGATGCGCGAGCTGTTCCCCGAAAGCAAACAGCATGAGGTGTCGCTGCACAGTGTGTTTCTGGGACGGCCTGGTACGGGCAAGACAACGGTGTGCAAGATCTTTGGCTCATTGTTGCGTAAGGCGGGAGCATTATCGAAAGGCCACGTGGTGGTATGCGACCGCGGTACCTTCATCGGCACCCTATGGGGCGACGAGGAACGGTCTATGCGGCAAGTGTTGGAAATTGCCAAGGGCGGTGTGCTGATGATAGACGAAGCCTATCTGCTGAACAGCTCTAGTGCGAACGACCCTGGTAAGATGGTGATACAGTTGCTGATGAATGTCCTTGCCGACGAGACTCAGCGCGACATAGCCATCGTGTTGTGTGGGTATAAGGAGCCCATGAAGAAACTGCTCGACCTCAATCCCGGGTTACAATCACGTTTCCCAAACAAGTTTGAGTTCCCTGACTTTACAATCGACGAACTGTTGGAAATCACGAAACGTCGTGTGGAGGACTACCATTACACGTTTACAACCGAGGCATGGAAAAAATATGTTAGTATTCTCTCGTCAGCCTATCAGTTACGTGACCCACAGACGTGGGGAAACGCTCGTTTCATCGGCAACCAGTTGGAGCGCATCTATATCCAACATGCGTCCCGCTGTGTGAAACAGCAGCCAAGCGGGAAGACTGAGCTGCTTTCTCTTACACCAGAGGACATTGTTTCCATTGAGGTTCCTCGTCAGAAAACAAAAATAGGATTTTAGACAACGATACACATGAGAAGAAGAATTCCCTACAGGGTGTGCAGTTGCATGCCCAATGGTGTTGTGACTCATTTGGAAGCGCGACTGCTAAAGGAAATCGTAAACAGCGCAATACATCCCATTCGTTGTGCTGAGAGTTGCAAATGGAAATTTATGAGAGGGATGCGGATCGGCGACCTCTGTGCTGAGACGGGTCACTTCTGGTGGGCGCGGAAGGTCTGGATGTTCACGGCCAATCTCATTGAGAACAAAGACTATGACGACTGGCGCTATGTCTGGTTCGACAATGACCGCGTACGGTTGCGGGATGTGATTTCGGAAACGGAGTGCGAACTGCTTGACCGTCGCTGTAGTGACCTTTGGCGAGCACTGGGATATCCCGAATACGCGTGGTGGGACAAGCGCGTTGAGTATCTGACCAGCCGGTATTTTGGGACGTGCTATTATTACTTGTTTGAAGACAAGTTTGACGGTTACTATGACCAGCTGATTGGTGAATGGGAGGAGGAGATGGAAGGCTACAGGGCCATTCAGGAGACCGAACAGATGTTCCGTGAAGGTCAGGGCGATGACCTCCCTCCGTGTTCGCAGGATTTCTATGAGTACTGGCACAATGGTCCTCACATAGAGGATTTCTCGTGGCTTACGTACTAAAAAGACCAAGGGATGGCTGGTGGGCCATCCCTTGATTTATAGTAATATCACTTGCATTCTGTGACATGGCGATCTTTGTCTGCCCTTTCCGACTGCGAAAACCGCTATGCTTGTCAAGATAAAGTAGAGTTCCATATTGCTTTTATTTTTGGCAAAGATACGGAAAATTCCGCAAAGCAACAAGTATTCTGATAAAAATCTTTGTATTTATTTGACCCGTTGGGCGAATTTTATCGCGACTCAGCATTGCAACGCCACACTTTTCACCTTTAGGTAAAAGAATTAAAATGCAAGCATTTATTGCATTCGCTGCTCAAAAATTTGGTTCTTTCAAAGATATTCTTTATCTTTGCAGGTGCATTGTGGTAATAACCCTGCCCAGTGAGGGCAGGGGCCGCTTTGTAAGGACAATAACTTAAAACGGTATGTCACAAAAAGAAAATAAACTGATACTATATAAAGATAATGAAGGGAAACTGAGTGTGAATACTCTGTTTGCCGATGAGGACGTGTGGCTGACACAAGCCCAACTGGTGGAGATTTACCAGTCGAGCAAATCGAACATCAGTGAGCATCTTAAAAACATCTTTGAAGATAAGGAACTAGACAAAGAAGTGGTAGTTCGGAAATTCCGAACAACCACTCAGCATGGAGCTATTGAGGGCAAAACTCAGACTCATGAGGTACTGCAAAGCAGAGCGTGAGTTTGAAATCTATCGCGAACGTGAAATGCGCATGCTTGAGAGTGACTTCGACAAGGCCGTAAAGGCGCTGTTGGAGAACAATGACAATCAAAAGAAAGGCTAATGAATATGTAAATTCCTCTTTCAAAATAGGTTATTTATAGTTTTGGTTTCACCAATCGTGAGATTCGTGATTTCGTTTCTAATAATTTACAGATTATTAAATTTATGGTTAACATTACCTCCACCCGTCGTGAGATTCGTGGAGTTTTTTTATGACAATCCGCCCCCTCTAATAAAGCCATATCATTTATTTTGCAAATAATCTTGTGCAAAATTTTGCAATATGAAAAATAATGTTTATCTTTGCAGGTGCATTGTGGCAATAACCCTGCCCAATAGAGGGCCGGGGCCGCTTTGCAAGGACATTGAGGGTTAAATATAGCGTTTGCTGTTTATTAGACATTCCGAAGTTTGGTCGCAGAAGAAGTCAGAGTAAAACATGCAGACGTTCACGCTATGCGTGGGCGTTACTTGTTTCTCTGAGGGTCTGACCAAACACCTGGAATGTGGATGAGTAATCGTCCACGTTTTTCGTGTTTGGTCATGCTTTGTTGAAAGAGAGCAGCGCATAAACGACATAACGCTTATGCAAGCAACCAATGACAATCCCGTACTGAACAATCCGTACGAGGAACCGAAGTATTATTACGATACCGATATGAACGGTAACATAGACTATGCCACCGTCATCAATGGACGACGGCCATTCGGCTATGACGTGAATATCGTGCCAAAGAAACGAGGAGATAAGACTTTCTTCTCGCAAGAAGACTTTATCTCGGTTGATCCCAATGCCGAGTTTATCAATGGCATCCGTAAAGAGGTAAAAGCATGGAGGGATAGTGGCTACCCAAAAGCCTCTCGCATCACCAAGGAATTGCTTGACTTCTGGTTTAACAACAAGGAACGCAGAGCGAACCTGCGGTTGTTCTTCTGCCAGCGCGAGGCTGTGGAAACAGCAGTCTGGCTGAACGAGATAGCAGAGCGCGACCCCAATACAGGTAACTATATCCTGAACCTGTTGGGCGAGCGTAGGCATACCGTGTCAACAGACGATGCCTATGTGCTGCCCCGTACAGCCTTCAAGATGGCTACAGGTACAGGAAAAACAGTCGTGATGGCGATGCTGATTCTCTATAACTACCTGAACAAACGTGCTAATCCGATGGATACCCACTACGCTGATCATTTCCTGCTATGTGCGCCAGGCATCACCATTCGTGACCGCCTTTCCGTGTTACAGTTAGACTATAGTCAGCGCAGCAATAATTTTGAGCGAACAGACTACTATCATCAGCGTGGGCTGATACCACCTCAATTCGAAAAAGAACTGGGTGGACTGAATGCCAGCATCACCATTGTGAACTATCAGCAATTCCTGCCTCGTGTATTCTCTGGCAAACACGCCTCGCCACTAGATGGCAAACAGAAATGGGTAAACGGAGAACTGGTCACTCAGAAGGACAAAGAGGACTACAGCGTCATGCTGAGCCGTATCTTGGAAAAAGGCGTGAAAGGCAAACGTATTGTGGTCATTAACGACGAAGCCCACCATTGCTACCTGCCCAAACAAAACAAAGATAAGGGACTAACGGATGACGAGAAGAGCGACTTGAAACAAGAGAACGAAGCTGCTATGGTTTGGTATGAAGGCCTACGCCAGATGAAACTTTTGGGCTATAAGCTCCAACAGGTATATGATCTCTCAGCCACACCTTATTATCTGAAAGGTTCTGGATATCTTGAATACTCGTTGTTTCCTTGGGTAGTCAGCGACTTCGGATTGGTAGATGCCATTGAGAGCGGTTTGGTGAAGATTCCCTATCTGCCAGCCTACGACAATACACCTGACCTTGATGAACCCAAGCTTCGTAACATCTACGATTCAATCAAAGACAAGTTGCCTAAGCGAGGCATGCGTGCCCAAAAGAAGAAAGATAAGGAAGATCAGGTAGAAACGCCATTGATAGCTCAGGCTCCTAATCTTCCTACCTTGTTGAATACAGCCTTGGAGCAGTTTGTCAATGACTATATTGATTACGACAGAGGTCTGCGTCAGGCTTACGAAGCTATGGGTACACTCTATACAGCTCCCCCCGTATTGATTGTGGTCTGCAATAATACCACCGTTTCCCATGAGGTCTATCGTGATATTGCAGGCTATCAGGATGGTGTAGATGAAGATGGAGAACCCAAATACAGGAAAGGACGTTTCGATGTATTCTCCAATTACGATGGCATGGGGCTGCCTAAAGACAAATTCCCAACTTTGCTTATTGACTCCTCGGCCCTTGACGAAGCTTCCACTCGTATTGATGAAGCATTTAAGAAAGCCTATGCCAAAGAGATAGAGGACTTCAAGCATGAATATGCCAATCAGCATGGTGCTGGCTCAGCAGATAGTATCACAGATGCAGACATTCTTCGCGAAGTGGTGAATACCGTTGGAAAGCCTGGCAAGTTAGGTGGCGACATCAAATGTGTGGTAAGTGTATCGATGCTGACAGAGGGTTGGGATGCCAATACTGTCACTCATGTGTGTGGAATCCGTGCCTTTGGTAGTCAGTTGTTGTGTGAACAGGTGGTTGGTCGTGCCCTGCGTCGTCAGAGTTATGACCTGATTCCATACGATAAGCTGGGTCGTGAGATAGATCGCAAAGACTTGCATCGCTATAACCCTGAGAACATCACCTATAAGTTCCCGCCAGAATATGCCCGTATCATTGGCGTTCCGTTTAATACCTTCAAGGGCGGAAAGACGGTGATAACAAAACCACAGAAGCCCAAAGCTATTCTACGGGCATTGCCAGAACGCAAGGCTTTGGAGATTCGTTTCCCTGTGATTACTGGTTATCGTTCTGACAATATCGAGGGCTCGCTGACAGCAGACTTCACAGACCTGCCCAAGTTCAAGCTCGACTTCAATAAGATTCCTACGGAGACCGTTTTGCAAACCATCGTGAATGGTGACAAGAAGATGCTGAAGACAGACTATATGGAACTGCGCGACAGTCAGGTTATCTACTACTTTGCCCACTTGATGATTCGCGAATACTATACCAGTCGTGAGCATGGTCAGCAGTTCCAGAAATTCCCAGACATTAAGTCGATTGTAGAAACGTGGTTCAACGAGCAGTTGGAGATTGTGGGTGGTGATGGCAGTCCTGACCAGAAGAGATTAGTGATGCTCTGGGACTATAAGGCTGTGCTGAGCAATATCAACGAGGGTATACATAAGGCCAATGCCGACCATGAGGAAATCACAGCCGTTCTCAACTACTACAATCCTGAGGGCAGTACCCAGCATGTCTATCGTCCTACGAACAAGCCAGTCTATCCCACGCAGAAGAGTCACGTCAACTACGTGATAGCAGAAGACAATAGCTGGCAGCAGATTGCAGCCAAGACGCTCGACGCGATGGAGTGTGTAGAGGCTTGGGTAAAAAACACCTATCTCGGCTTCCGCATCCCATATACTGTTGCCGATGAGAATAAGGAATACATGCCAACGTTCATAGTCAAGGTGAAAGGCATCAACCTGATTGTGGAATGTCAGGACTTTGACGCTGACAGCTCAGGCAATAAGGATGCCAAGCGCCATTATCTGAAAGACTATTGGATTCCTGCTGCCAACAACCTCAAGACATACGGCACTTGGGACTTGCTGGAAGTAAGAGATATAGATCAATTAGAGAACGAAATACTAAAGGTGATTAAGTGATGAGAATATTAGAGATTCTTAATGATTTGGTCAATGTATTTATCCGATACATTGGGGATCTCTTTCTTATCATAAATGGTAAGCAGGTTAACGCATGTATCGTTTGTTTCTATGACAACATTCAGCGTAATAACCCTGAGTCCACCTCGTTTACCTCCTCCCTTGCTCTTGACACCAAGACGGATTTTGCGTTTACCACCTCCCAAAGAGACACCTGTCTCAGGATTCTCCATCAGTTCAAATTGAAGCGCATTGATATCATCAGCAAGAGAGTGATAGCGTTTTGCCAAACGTTTGGCTTGACGAAGGAATTCTTCAGTATAGTTAAAGGTTACCATAGACGGTTATGCTTCGGTTCTAAGTTCTTCAACCAATGCATCAAGAGATTTCAGATTCTTCCCAGCGAATCGTCCTTCCTGAGCTTCATTGAAGCCTTTTGTGATAGTTTCAGTAATGAAGGCTTTCTCAGCCTCCACATCTTTAGAGGATGTCATCATTTTATCAATGGTCACACCTTTTATAGCCCCAAGAATTTTTTTCAAACTTGGGATAAGGCTTGCATCCTCAACATTCAATACTATCTGTGTCATAACCCTAAACGTTTTGCAATTCCGCTGCAAAGATACGCATAAAATCTGAATAAACAAATAAAAACAAGATAAAATGAGTAAAATCGATAACGTAAGACCCGTCAGCAGCATCAAGCACGAGGATAAGCGTGTTGCCATTCCTGATAGTGCCCATCAGGGAGAGGAACAGATGGCCATTAGCGGACAGCCGGAAGTGAGTGAGTATCAAGTGTTCCGTCATGAGTTCCAGCGTGGACGCGATCCGGAACTCTACTGGTTAGGCAAGTACAAGAACGACGACGAGGACAATCCTGACTATATGCCCCAACTGCGTACTGACATTCGTAGTCTGTATAAACATGAAGATATTCGTCCAGAGGCTATCATCGATAACCTCTATGAACTGCATGAGCACAAGAGCGAGAGTGCCAAGTTGCAACTAGATCTCTTTGGTGATTTTTCAGAAGAAGAGGAAGATGAGTTAGAACGATTGGCTGGATATTACAAGCATAGCGACAATTGGCAGAACCGACTCATTCAAGGTGACAGTCTGCTTGTGATGAACTCCCTTTTAAATCGTGAGGGCATGAAAGGCCAAGTACAATGCATCTACTTCGATCCACCGTATGGAATTAAGTATGGTGGTAATTGGCAGATATATATAGACAAGCCATCTGTTGGTAATAGTGATAAAGATGTATCAGGAGAGCCTGAAATGATAAAGGCATATAGAGATACTTGGGAATTGGGAATACATAGTTATCTTTCCTATTTACGAGACAGACTGATAATGGCAAGGGAACTATTAACAGAAAGTGGTTCTTGTTTCGTACAGATTTCTGACGAAAACGTTCATCTTGTACGTAGTTTATTGGATGAAATCTTTGGTAGTGAAAACCTCGTTAGTCAATTAGTTTATCAAAAGACTACAGGAGCAGGGAGTCCTGGAGAATTAACGGCTCCTGCATCCGTTGCAGATTATATAATATGGTATGCGAAAGACAAAAACCAACTGAAATATCGTAAGATATTCATCCCAAAGATATTTGGAGGTGAAGGCGCTTCAGGATATAAAAAGATAGAACTTGAATCAGGAGAAAGATTATCTATCGCAGATTGGGAGAGAAGAGAAGGTAAAGACTTCGTCTATTCTGAACGCCCTAAAGGATCTAAGGTTTATGCATTGGGCGATTTAACGTCTCAGTCTGGAGGTGAAAATGCTCGCTTCCCAATAGAATTTGAAGGAGAAGTATATAATATTGCAAGAGGGAGTTGGAAAACAAGTGAAAAGGGAATAAATAGGTTGAAACAACTTAGAAGAATTGATAAATCTTCAAAAGGCGGCCTTGGCTATGTTAGATATTTTAATGATTTTCCTGCTCAGCAGTTATCCAATGTATGGACTGATACTGTTGGGCAAAATCAGGCCGGTGATAAAATATATGTTGTTCAATCATCCCTTAAAACTGTTCAACGTTGCATTCTAATGACAACAGACCCAGGTGATCTCGTTCTCGACCCTACATGCGGAAGCGGAACTACTGCATTTATATCAGAGAAATGGGGACGCAGATGGATTACGATTGATACGAGTCGTATAGCTTTGAATATTGCCAAAAAGCGACTGACGACAGCATTGTTCCCTTATTATAAGACCTACGACGAAAGTGAGAATCCCAATATTCGTAGAGGCTTTGTTTATAAGAAAGTTCCTCATATCACTCTAAAGGCTTTGGCCAATGATTTGCCTTTTGATGAGGAAACACTTTATGACCAGCCAGAAGAAGATAAGAAGCGTATTCGTGTGAGTGGACCTTTTACCGTGGAGACTTTGCAGAGCCTTGATGTTAGTTCACCAGATAGTCTGAATGACAAGCAGAACGACTACGATGAATATGCTGCTTTTACAGAGCGTATCTTTAATAACCTAAAGGCTAATGGTATTCGTAATGGTGTGAAGCAACAACAGGCTGTAATGTACTCAATGGAACATTTGGACGAGCCTTATTTGAATGCCAAAGGTTATTACAAGACGGAGGAAGGTAAGGAGCATTGTGTCTATTTTATGATTGGTCCTAAGTTTGGAACGGTTAGCAAATATGCCGTCAATGAAGCTATTCGAGCCTTCCGTCAGCATCTGAGCGAATCGAACTGGCTCGTGATTCTTGGTTTCTCGTTCGAGGACAGCATCGAGAGTGGTGAGAACAAAGATTATAACTTTGGTACGTTCCAAGTATCCAAGGTGCGCATGAGTGATGATCTGTTGCAAGATGGCCTGTTGAAGAAGGACAAGAAAGCAGGCTCCTTTATCATCATTGGTGAACCTGATATCAGTCTCGTAAATGATGGCGATGGTAACTGTCATGTGGAGATTAACGGTATGGATATGTACGACCCCATACAGGATGAAGTGAAGGCACGTAACGTGAACGATATCGCCTATTGGGAGATGGACGACAACTATACGGGCGGTCTCTTTAAGGTACGTAGCATCCACTTCTGTGGTGGCGACAAGAAAGACTTCTCCGCTTGGCGAAAAGGTCTTGATACTGTTGCAAAAGACTTGGCAAAGAAGAAGGCTGAACGCACACTAAGATTGGAGTTCAACGAAGGCATCTGGGATACACTCTATGACTTTAAGAGTGAGCCTATTCCATACGAAAAAGGTAAGAAGATTGCTGTTCGTGTGGTGTCTCAGTTTGGTGAAGAATCAACAAAGGTGTTGACTATGGAATAAAGTTGTCTGAGTTGTCAAAGTTGTCGTTTAACTATGAAGTACTGGATAGTCCCAAACAACGATCACACCTTCCGCATCGGTGATGCTATAGCAGCTCAGAACGGGATGGCAGACTGGAGATCAGATAAGTTTTCAGTAGGTGACATCGTGTTCATCTATAAGACCAAGCCAGAGCGATGCATCCGTTATAAGATGGAGGTTGTAAAGACGAAGATGATTTTTAATGAGGCATTTGAGCAGGAAGCCTTTTGGACGGACAAGGATATGTTCTATAGTGGTATTACTTCCTTCTATGCCCGTTTTAAGTTGCTTGAGGAATATACAGACGATATTCTCTCTTTACATCATCTCCATGAACATGGTTTAAACGGACAACCACAAAGCGTCAGAGAGTGCAAGGAAGAAGGCTTACTTGACTTCCTGCTGCATCCACATCAGATGGTGAATGAGGATGTCTATGATGTGGATTATCCAGAGGATGATGACAAGCTCTATGAAGGTGCATTGGTGAAAGTGATGGCCAACAAATACGAGCGTAATCAGAAAGCGCGTAGGGAATGTGTGGCAAAGAAAGGCTATCAATGTTTGGTCTGTGGTAGGGACTTCGAGGCAACCTACGGGGAGATCGGCAAAAACTTCATCCACGTTCACCATCTGACACCTATCTCATCCATCGGTCAGGAATATGAGTTGAATGTAGATACAGACTTGGCTCCTGTATGCCCCAATTGCCACTATATGCTGCACAGGAAGGATCCTCCTTACACGATAGAAGAGTTGAAAGGGATGTTGGCAAAGCAAAACGTCGAGATTGAGGCTAAGCCAAAACGCAGAAAGAAAACTGCAAATACAGTTTGGCTGCAGACGGATGCGAATATGCTAAGAGATGTCAATGATGATGCAGAAGTGCGCAGACTAATCCATAACATGATGGAAATGGATGGTGGAACAATGATGAAGAATATCACCTCAGTATGTGTTGGTATGTTTACAGAACGTTATCAAGGCATGAAACCCAAGGACTGGAGCCACCTGATATTCAGCTACGTCAGCCAAGTGACAGGTCGAAAAGATTTAAAAGAAGATACCTTATTCTATTATAAAGCTGGATGAAATTGATAAAATTTTCGTAAAAAAGGTGACATCAGGGACAGGCACCGTGTCACACTATGGCGAACAAACCTTGGGAACACTCCACCTCAATGCCAGAGCAGACGGCATAGGGGCGGAGTACCTTATTATATATAGGGGAATTAGCTGATGAAGGTCAGCTTGTTCTCTTGTAGGTCGTAAATGATGGGATGGGCGAAGTTGATGGTGTGGCCATCGGTAATAGCGGAAGTATCAATGCCTCGACGCTGGAACTCGTCGATGAGTGCCTGGTTGTGAAAGGCTCGCATGGAAGACCAGCCGCGGTTCTGGACTTGGGAGTTGAAAACGGTTACTAACTCTGGGATTTGCATATCAGCAAATCGCAATGCATAACGAATGTAATAAATGTGATTTTGCATAATTTGGAATGTTTTTGAAGTTAATACTACCACATCGTACTTACCACCGTGGTTTCCAAAACTCGGTTGGCGAGTCCATCCGAAGATGACTGCTCTTGATGCTGGGTGCAAAGGTACAAAAAGTTTGTGATAATACCAAAAGAAAAACAATTTGCTGTGTAACTTTTTCGTTTTTTGCATACTATATTAATAAAAAAGTTGTAACTTTGCGGCATGATTGCCGTGATGCTGCTTACAGCATGGTCAAACGTCAAGTAGTAATAATAATGAAAGAGAATTTCTATATACAGCTCTTTGAGGGCAAGCAGGTTCGCATCGTATGGGATGCGGAGAAAGAGAAGTATTATTTTGCAGTAGCAGATATTGTGGAAATAGTAACCGAAAGTAAGGATGTAAAGCAGTATATCAAGCGTATGCGTGCTCGTGACCCAGAACTCAATTCCAGGTGGGGTACAATTTGTACCCCTACTCGAATGATTGCTGCTGATGGCAAGCCTTACATGACTAATGCCTCTGACCTTGAAGGTATTTTCCGTATTTAAAATTTCTGAAGAATGAGCCCTGTGCCAAGCACGGTTTGATCTTTATCTCTTGACAGGTGGACGGCTCATTGGGTGAGGACGGAAGTTCATGGGATTATCGCGGTCGCCCCAAACCAGTTTCTGCAGCAAACCGCCAAGGGGCAGCTCAATTTTCGAGTCGCCAATCTTGATGTAGGGATTGACAATAGGTTCGGTAGTCCATTTGCCTGTCATGGGATTCACATATCGACGCACTCCGACGTTGGTTCCGAAGATATTGCTGAAACGGATGTCGGCATAACCGCCAAAGGTGGAGGTGTTAACGTAAGGGCTCATGGCTGGTCCGACCATCATCCTGTTGGCATAATAGGAAGCGAAGGCGTGTAAAGTAACGTTTTTGCTCAGGTCGAAGCCTACTGTTCCGCCAAAACCATATTGGGTAGAAAGGCTGCGCTGCCAAGGCATCCAGTACTTGTCGGCCATGCCGGAAGCAGTGAAGTGCCAGCGTCCGAGGTCCTGATGTAACGTCAGGGCACCCGTGGAGATGTCCATCAGTCCGGGCAGGTGGTACGTCGAACCCGCAACTCCAATCGCAGCATTCTTCCAAAGTTGGAAACCAACAGCACCCATCTTCGACGACTCTATGAAATCGTTGTGTTGTCCGTAGATAGGTTCTTTCATCTGTAAGGGTGTGGTGAACTGCGGATCAAGATGCAGTTTCAGCGTATCCGACTGCATAATGTCGTTCGGAGCGTATGGGCTGGTGGCGCTATTGCCCCCCGGCAGAACGCCGTTGTTCCCCTCAGTCTGTGCCAGCATCTTGGCAGGCAACAGCGTCAGAATGATTGCAATTACACCGATTCGCTTCATATTCATCTGCAAAGGTACGAATAAGCGAGCAAAGAACCAAAGAAATAGTCATTTATTATTATAGAACAAGGGATGGCTGGTGGGCCATCCCTTGATTTGTGAAGAGGGGTTTGTGACTATCGATTCAGAGATTCATACTCCGACTGGCAGTCGAAACACGGGCAGTCCTTGTGGACGTTGGGGAAGTCGCGGTGGCCCACAATCTTGGCTTTGGGGTACGACCGCTTGAGATCCTCCAGCAGAAACCAGAGGGCTGCCTTCTGTTCGGGAGTACGGGTGTCGTCGTTGCGCCCTTTGTCGTTGACGCCACCGATATAGCAGACGCCGATGGCATGCTCGTTGTAGTGGCGCACGTGGGCTCCGGCATACTTCTCATTACGGCCTTCGTGGATGCTGCCGTCCTGGTAGATGACCCAGTGGTAGCCTATCATGGCCCAGTTCTTGGCTTTGTGGAGGCGGTCGATGTCTTCTACAGTCCATCTTTTACTGACCCTCGTGGCCGAGCAGTGGACGACGATGTACAGGACCTCCTTCATGGGTTTCATTTCTTTCTTCATAGCGAACACAGATTAGATACCCATACATGACTGAACGGCGAGGGTGCCGAGGACAGAGGTGATGACTGTTGCGACGAGTTTAAGGACTTTCGCAACCTTGGTCCAGTTTACTTTAATCATTGTCAAGAATTTGAGAATTAGAGAATTTGAAATAATTAACTACGGATATACGGAACTACGGAGAGAAGGAGGGAACGAACACGAATTTCACGAATTACACGAATGAGAAAGTGGTAGAATTCTTCCAGATGACTGTCTCTATCGAGACTGCTTTGTTCTGAAAGCGTTCTGAATAAAGGTTTATTTTCTTTGAAGAACTTCTGAAAGCGAGCTTTCAATCTAGATAAAGAATAAAGATATTCGTTAGATTCGATAGATTCGTGGTCTTATAATATTATCCGTAAGATCCGGTAGATCCGTGGTCTTTTAACATAGATGGTGCGGATGTAAAGAATCAATGAAAAAGGGAGATGTAGATGCGCAAGCTGCGTACATTCCAATTGAAAATTGATAATTGAGAATTGAAAGTTGATTCAGTGTTCCCACAGGGTTTGGAATCGCTTTGCCCCGGACACATCAGACATCTTACCTCTTACATCTTACATCGTTAGTCCTGGCCCATGCCGTCGTCGTTGCTTGTCTTGGTGTAGATGCGGCTGGTGACTTCCGAGCTTACACCGTCCTTGATGGCGACAGCCTTCAGCGTGGTGGTCTCAGAGAAGGTCAGAGGCTCAGCATACTGGGTGCTCTCAGCGGTAGGAGTAGAGCCGTCGGTGGTGTAATGGATGGTTGCTCCATCAGGACCAGAGATGGTTACCTGAGTGCTCTCAGTGAACTGAGTATTACCGCTGAACACCGGTGCTGACACCGTTGTCGGTTCAGGGTTCACGGTTCCTGGTTCAGGGTTAGAACCACCGTTGTTACCACTGCCGCCAGAATTCGTGGATCCGTTATTCCCTGAATTCGTAGATCCAGAGTTCGAAGACTTCGGCTTCGACTCCACCAGATCCTTGACATTCATGAAGGTGGCCTTCTTCTTCAGCATCTTTGATGAGAGGTTGTTGACGTCGGTGCGACTGGGAGCGAAGCAGAGGAACAGACCGTTGATGTTCACTCCGAGGTTGAAGTCCTCTTCCTTGTTGGCACCGGTGCTCTTGACAGAGAGGTAGAACACGCCGAGTTCACCGAACTGGACCTTCTTACCCTCCAGGAGCTGTTCGAGCATACAGTTCTGCAGCTTGTTGGCAACGCCGAGGCAGACATCCTCACCATAGACGGAGTTGTGCTCCGACATGTGCTTACAGAGTTCCTGGTAGCTCATGGTCTTGGTACTGACCACACGACCGTACCACTTGCCGAAGGCTGCGGTCTTGTCGTTCTTGTTTTGAGAAACTTTGATTAGTACAGGCATAAATACATTGAACATTAAACATTGAACATTAAACATTAGCTGCGCGCTGGCTTCTGTTATCAATGATTTTCATTGACGGTACAAAGGTACGACATTTGAAAAGGGCGTTGACGAGATAAGACGAACACTGATGAACATTGACGAAATATGACGAACACCAGAGAATTTTTTTTCTTTAAACACGAATTACACGGATTACACGAATTTTTCATGCTTCTTGGGTGGGGCTTCATCAGGTAGGGTGATGTTGTAGTCGTGGCAGACGAAAGCGAGGGCTTCTCCACGGAGGGTCTTAGCTTTGAGATTGCTGCCAAGCTCGGAGAGTTCTTTGCGACGAGTACAAAGATAACGATAGAAAGTGGAGTACGATACATCGGCCAAGGCGGCCAGTTCTGATTTTCTATAAGATTTATTCATAATGATACTGAATTAATGGGGTTTGCACGCTGAATTGCAGCTGTGCTGCGATCCTGCTTGCGCTCGACAAAGTTCATGCGAGCATGACTTTGTTCTCGCTTGCACGCAGAATTCGAGGTGAATTCACGCAGAATTCGGTGCGTTTGCACGCAGAATTTAAGTTGAACACGAATTGCACGAATCTATCGAATCTTTTTTCTCTGGGTCAAGAATTTGGGAATTAGAGTTTTTTATATTCGTGTCATTCGTGAGATTCGTGTTCGTATAAAAAGTCCACGAGGTCGATGTGACGTTGTTTCTGGGCGGGGGTAGCCTGGTCCTCGAGGTATGCCGAGCACTCGATGTCGAGGCGGTAGTTGCGGCGGGCAAGGTCACAGATGTCGTTCCAGCAGCAGTAGTTCGCCATGGTCTCATCGGTGTTTGGGAACACCTTGACCTTCCGGCCTTTCAAGGGGATGAGCAGGTCGATGCTGAAACAGCTGTTCGACATGGTCGCCAACCAGATGTTTTCCGGGAAGATCTCGCTCAGTATCACCGCAGACCGTTGCGACTCGACAATAGCGATCGCTTTGGAGGTGAATGCTGTCAGATGCAGTCCGAACAGACAGTGCTGGACGCGCCAGTATTTGAGAAGCTCTGGTTCGCGGGCTTTGAGCAGGCTCGACACCCAGGCGTCGCCGAGGAGTCCGTCACGAACGATGCCGCACTCGTCAATCATCCAGAAGATGGTCTTGCCGCTCTTGCTCTTGCCCAAGCGGTATTGCTCTGCGGCATGGTGCATCTGAGCCTCCGTCAGGATGGCCTTTCCGTCTGGCTGGTGACTGCCGTCGGTGACCCATAGACAGAAGTCGGAATCGTATGCCACCGTCACCAGCGGCTTGCGGGGCCGTGGGGTAGGGAACGCCGGCGAGAGAATGTCTTTCAGTTTCGTCATCGCGTGAGAGAATTATAAATTAATTAATTTAAAATTTTAATTTAATTTTTGCCCCTGTATAGGGGGGCAAAAATAATTAATTGAATTTAATATAGAGAGTGATTGAATTCATTCAGAAGGGTAGCCCTTCGGTCTTCAGTTCGACCCATGTGTCGCCCTTTTCGGGGTGTTTGAACTCCACAATGATGCCCGCCCGACAGGCCTCTTTGTAGCGCTCGTAATAGTAGTTTTTGTCCTGAATTTTACTAAGACGCAGGGCGGCTCCCATCACTTGGCCATAAGGTCGCTGGGTATGATTCTCAAAAGCTTCACGGAAGAGTTTGGCCAGGTTCCACTCCCATGGGCACTTTCCGGCTTTGCCGTTTTTCTCGTGGAAGATGAGATAGTCATGGTTAAACGCCTCCCACTTCACCTCCGGTGCGATGGCTACCGTGCCTGCATCCTTTGGTCCCGCGCCCTGTTTTGTCTTACGGGTTTGGGTGTCGGGCTTGCTGCACTGCTCGGGCAGATTATCGTCGTTCAGCTGGTAATAGAGTCTGCGACGGGCACGTTTCTTGCGTGACATGGCATGTTTGATGACGAAGGTCTCCTCGCCCTCTTCGTCGTCATCCTTACCGCCCATCACCTCACACTCGAAGGCTTCGAAGGCTTTGTTGGACAGTTCCGTACCGATGCTCCCGCGCATGTTACGGTCGGCCTCACTCTTGTTCTGGTGGAGCACGTTGACAATGCAGCATTTGTTGAGCTGTGAACACAACATCAGGTCTTCGGTGGTCACCGACGCCTGTGTGGCATCGTTGATGTCGAGCATCAGGTCTTTCATGCCGTCCAAGATTACGAGGTCGGGCTGGTAGCGCTGAATGGCGAATGTCAGCAGCTCCTTGCGCTTCTCCCAGCCGATGCCTCGGACGTTCAGCACATAGAATTTGTCGTCAAACGGAAATTCCTTGCCGTCTTTGTCAATATAAGCGACAGCCTCTTCCGTCAGCCCTCCTGCCTCTTCCTTCTGACATCGGATTGTTATCCCTGCCATCGGCATGATACGGTTGACCAGGATATCCTGCGTGCTCTGTTCCGACTGCTCCGTGTCAAACCATAATACGGTAAGCGGTTCTGCGTCAATACGTTTCAGTGCGAGCTGTTCGCCATTCAGGGCACAAGCCATAATCATCGACATGAATATCGTCTTGCCGGATTTAGCTTTGCCGGTGCCTGCCACGAGTTCACAGATAGGCATACATGGCGTACCGTTGAATGTAAATAAAAATCGCATTGGTGGTAGCTCCTTGGTCGGGGTGATGCGATGCTCGTCACACAGCCTTGTCAGCATTTCCATGTCTTCGGACATTTCGCAGGCTTCTTCCAACTGTTCGTCAGGGAGTATGGTCTCCCCCTTGGGCAGTTCCTCTTGAATCATCTTTTTTACATCGTTCAACATAATAAAACACTGTTTTAATCGTTTATACATATGGTGTCGCCGGTCGACGGTGTAAAGGTACTGAGATGTGTCGAGGTATTAGAAACACTGTCCGTACGGCGGACACAATACATTTTTATTAACATTTAAACGCTTAAAATCAAACGAAAAGATGAAAAGCAAGTTTGTTTTAGACACCCTGCCAGCAGCACATGCACTGGCAGTGGACGTGCTGAAGAAGGCCGACCGCGTCTTCTATCGCCAGCGTCGTATCATGGAGGATAGCTACGGCATGCCCCATGGTACTTTGTCCGGAGTCTAAGACGGTAAACTTCCCGAAGGATTCGAGTTAAGAACCTCCCAGCTGATAGCCGTCTGCCGTGACACCATCAGCTATTACCAGGACGATCCTGCCCGCCAGGAACAACTGTTCCGCGACCTCGTTGCCCTCCTCCGCAAGGAAATCCTCCCTCCACCGTAAGGGTCGGGAGGTGACGTCTAAGTGCCTGATTTACACCCGAAAACTTGCAACGAAAAGTTTTCGGGTGTTGTCTTTATTTTCATATGCGGAGGAAATTTTTCTTAAAAAAATTTGCATTATTGAAATTTTTTCGTAATTTTGTCGGCAATAACCTAAAACGACTGTACAAAACCTATATGGAACAATATATCTCACAAGACGAAATCAGACGAATCATCATCACTGACATGGTGAAGAAAAGGAATTCTATTGTTCCTGTCATTGGTGAAGATACGTGGAAAAGGCGTGTGCGTTTGACCTCAGATGGCAATAATGTAAATGTTGTTTTACCTCTTTCTTGTATTGCGGTTGCTGTTCGTAGAATACATGATACTGAAATAGTGGATGCTGCGCAATAACTTCGTTATATTATTTACCTTTGTTGCGTGGCAGAAGATGAAGGTACAAATGAATATGGAGATAATCCTTAGATTAATTGATCCAAGATTATGATAAGAAAAGATATTAACGAACCTATCATTATTGACAAAACTGAATATTCAGCAATTTTGGTTAATAATTCAATTAAAGAATCCATTAATGAACTTTGTTCAAAGATGTATCAGGGTCAGTGTGTTTTGATAATAGGACCCGATATAATCCTAAACGAAGGATATGGAGAAGGGAATTCCAGAAAGTATTTGGAATACAAATATAAGGAGTTTGTTTTTAATTCTTCTGATGATGATATTATAAATAACGGCTCGCAATATGAGGCTCGGGGAGAGTTTCTCAATACTTTTGAATTTAATATGGCAAAAGAGTGTAACAAAGATTTGTATGCTCTTTTCAAAACTCGTTTGTTTAGATTTGTACTCGTAACAACATATGATAGCTATGTTGAGGAAATTATGAAAGAAGTTTGGAAGTGTGAAATTAACGTAATAAATATTTTTGACAATGAAACATATAAAAAATTTGCAATTCAGGGTGAAGATGGAATGATGGCTCCAACATTATGCTATGTTTTTGGCAAAGCGGTTCCTCGAAGAAAGGGGAAAATTTCCTACGAATTTAACTTAAATGACAATGATGCTATAAAGGCGATTTCAGAGTGGATAAGAAATCCATATTTGTCGAAAATAGTAAATTTTATATCCAAGAAAAACATTCTTGCTCTTGGATGTAAACTGGATGATTGGCAATTCCGTTTTATGTGGTATAGTTTACAACAAAACATAAAAGATCTATCAGGAAACGTTGCCATTTCATTGACTGACTCTGAATCAGACATAAAATTGAAACACTATTTAAAAAAAATAAACGTTGAAGACAATGGGGAATCCAGATTATTCTTGAAAAACCTATTAGGCCATTTATATTCTCCAGAAACTAGTGTGTTTGATGAATTGTCTAGAGAAGAAGGGAGTATCTTTATTTCATATGCGAAGGAGAATTTCAATATGGCTATGCACCTATATAATATTCTTCATGGACAAGAATTGAATGTATGGATTGACGAAGAGGAATTGTCCGTTGGCGATTACTTCGATTTCAAAATTTCAGAAGGTATAAATAAATGTAAAATTTTTATTGCATTGTTAAGTGGTCAGACAAAAATGGATATAGAAGGAGGGAGGAAACGTTATTATAGTTCAGTAGAATGGGAGAGTGTTAAACAAATAAATGCTGGTAGGGCATCTAAGAAAGAGCAAACTCTTCAGCCTATAGACATTCTTCCAATTGCTATTGACGGATTTGATCCTAATTTAGACGCTATGAATCTAATTGAGAATTATAAGATGTTTGATGGCCTTTCAATATTAAAATGGGGAAAGGACAGTGATACCAAACTTTTGCAAAAAATAAATACGATCAATAATCAATAATAACGTTATGCAGAATAATAATCCATGGATGGCATTGGCTGCTTACAACGAGCCAACATCTGAAAACAATGATGAGCATAAATTTTGTGGAAGGAACGAAGCTTCTTATGATGTTTTTCATTTGATAGAAGAGAACCTCTGTGTAACTTTGTATGGACGTACTGGTATTGGGAAAACCTCATTGCTAAATGCTGGAGTATTTCCTTCGCTTCGGATAAGGAAATTTTTTCCCATAGTTTTGAGATTTAGCGAAACACAAGATGTTAATGGGAATTCTGGAATATCATTTGTTGAGCGTATCATATCGGAAGTTGACGGCGAGTTGATTTATGAAAAAGAAGAGCATAATGATATTATAAACATTGATGACGAGAATTTTTTGTGGTCTTACTTTTCTTCTCACGAATTTAAAACAAAAGAGGGTATAAATGTTATTCCTGTTATAGTTTTAGATCAATTTGAAGAAAATTTTATTAATTATGAAGTACAGACCGCATCACTTTTAAAACAGCTTAACGTCTTATTAGACGCAAATAAGATTGTTCCTTCTGGTTCAATTGCTGACAACTATAGAATAGTCATATCGATAAGAGAGGATGATTTATATCGCTTAGAAGATTGCATAGATAGACTCTCTTTGTCACGAATACGTAATAACAGATATAGGCTGCAACAACTTACAGAAAATGATGCAGAAGAAATAATAACCATTCCTGGCGAGAATGTGCTACCCACAAACAAAGTTTCTAGACAAAACGTCATTAGAAATATAATATCTACAGTTAAGAAAGAGAGTAATGGGGAAATAAGTACTCTTATTTTGTCTCTCGTTTGTAGTATGTTATATGAGAAAGCTATAAGGTCTGATTTACAAATGATAACGGAGGAAATGACAGAAAATATTGGTGCTGATATCCTCCAGAACTTCTATATTTCTGTTATTTCTCAGAAAAAGTTATGTACTACAGCAGAAAGAAGCTATTTAGAGGACAAACTTGTTGATAGTTCAGGAAGAAGGAATTCTATCAATGTTTCAGAAATGGAGAATAACTTCAAGAATTGGAGATTGTTAGCAAAAGATGATAGTCCCAATAGAATCCTATATGAATCCAAAAATAGCCAACGAGTAGAATTAGTTCATGACTTACTTGCCAAAACTATATATGATGTTAGACTGGCAAGAGAAAGTAATAAAAAGAAAAATACGTGGAAATTCTTGGCCTTCTTAATATTTCTTCTTATTACATGTTATAGTATAATTTCTCTTATGTCAGGAGCATATGTTGACATTGGGGGAAAGCAAATAGTCCGTGAGATAAGCAAAGGATTGGAAAAAGAAAATTTAACAAACGTAATTCTATACGGAGAACATGGGAAGGCAGAGATTGTTAAATGCAAAAATCTTAAACAAATTGAGGTCGAAGATGACGTTGAAATATTAAAGATTCAAGAATGTCCATCGCTTAGTACATTGAAGTTTAAAGGAAACCATCTCAAAGAACTTAGTTTAACCACATGTCCAAACTTGAAACGAATTAGTTTCCCATGTGTTGATAGTATAAATGCAGATATTTCAAATATGGATATAGAAGAACTAAGATTCCCTTCTGATAGTAAATACAAATGGAGTGACGGCGTATTATGGAATGTTAGAGACGGAAGCGTTGTATATGCTAGAAAAAGTGTTATTGGGTCAAAAGTCGATTTTCCATATGAAGTGAGAGATCTAGATAATGTATATAACCAAGATGGACTTATAAGTAATTCTACTATTTGGGAAAAGGGTATTAAATTTAAATACCAAAAATCTATTATCGCTGGAAGCTTGAAAAATCTTGAAGAGGTCTTGGATCTAACACTTTTCCCGAAACTAGAATATATCGAATCTTATTCTTTTTATGAAAACGCTCCAATTCGGAAACTAATTCTTAAAGATGGAATAAAGATACAGGATTATGCATTTATGTATTTGGAAATAGATACCCTTGTCGTTGCTCAGGACATAAGTTGCGACTCTATAAAGGCCTTTTGGGGGTGCAAAATAAAGCACATCGATGGTCTCAAACACTACTATAGTAAAATTTATGATTCTTCCGCTGATTTCCCTATAAAGATCTCGTATTTCCCAGATAAATTAGTGGCAACAAGATTGGGTACTTCTTTTTATGAGGGTGGGGTAATAAACAGTGAAGACGAAATGTCTTCTTTGTGGTTACCATTTCAAATTAACAAATGGCTTCTACTTCATTCTCCACGTTGCATAAAAGAAGTTCACACACCCGTAAGTAATCCCACCTTAGATTATTGCGCAATTTTTGATATACCAGATAGTGTTAAGAATCAAATAACCCTTTACGTGCCAAAAGGCTCTATTAATGCTTACTTAAATATCCAGAGCGCACAATCTTTCAAAGAAATTAAAGAAGATAGTTATGAGCAAAGAATAAATGATTTTCTATGGTTTGCTCATAGTTCGTTAGTAAACATTAAATACTATATTCTAATAATAGGAATTATAGTGTTCTTCTATTTTTTCATATATCTCTTATATGAGAATTTGAATAGTGGTACTATAAAAAGTTCAATTCCACATACCATTATTAAGGCTATTTCAATGAATATTTGGTGTTTATCATGTTTTTTTTCATTATTCTTCTTGTTTTGTTATTTGGGATTAGAAAGTTACGAATTATATGCAGCAGCATTAGTTTTATCATATGTTGCTTACCGTTTGTTTTTTTCAGATTTTGTAAGAGAAAAGCAAGGGGTAAGTATTATGGAAGCAGTGCATTTTTTATTTTATAAGAAAATATTTGAGATTATGAAATCTAATTATTATCGTTTTTTTATCGCAGTTGTCTTTGCCGCAATAATGGCAGGATGTAATAATAAATCTTCTATGGATAAACAAATGAAAGAATTCTGTTCGGATTTCACAGAACATAATTGTCCCATTGCATATGGCAGAATAATGTCTTTGACTAAAATGGAGTTTGATGAAGGGAGATTCATTTACACAATGGTTGTAAATGACTCTTTCCCGGGAACAGGAGTGTACTTCAAAAATGAAAACATTGAAGAAATCAGCAAAAGTATGCTTTATGAGTTTGCATCTGGAAGGAGTAATGAAGAAAAGGATGTATGGATAAAAAATAAGTATAGTATCCTATACAAATTTGTCAGCAAGCATAATGGAAAGATTAGTTTGATAAATATTACGCCAGAACAAATTAAAACAGCTTTTGAGGCAAATATTCCTTCAGGGAAGACATCAGCGATTGAGATGTTAAGAAATTCTACTCTATTGCATAAGCGAAATCTCCCGATAAAAATAGGTAAGAGCGAACTTCTTACCAATGTTTCATTTTTGGGTGACAAAGTTCTTTACGAAGTTGATATAGAAGATAATGAGACTACTATTTTAGAGAAAAGAAAGAATATAATGAGAGAAGGTCTTTTAAACAATTTGTCTAAAAATGTCAAAGGATCTGAAGAGTTGTTGCATTATTATATTTTAGGTGATATTACGATAGAGTATATATATACTGGAACCAAATCTGGAACAACTTGTTCAATAGTGATAACTCCTGAAGAATTAAGAGAGATATATGTACATAATTCATTAGTGTCCCGTTAAAATGGGACGAGTTTAAATATTAATCAAATAGCCCCGGAATGAGGGGACCAAATTGATCTTTGACATCGTTGAAATTAGTCT
>ONKX01000057.1 GCA_900318555.1 uncultured Prevotellaceae bacterium
CAGATTGACATGCATTGCTTCCGTTGCTTCCGTTGCTGCCATTAGCAGCGTTGCCACCGTAAGCTTCCACCTTGCCTTTACCCATCAGATAGAGCGTACCGCTTGCGGGCAGTTCAATGCCTGCACCAGCACCGGTCATGCCTCTGGCACGACCGCCACGAGCTGTAAGTGTGACACCATGGGGGATATAGAGATATACCGTAGCACCAGCAGCTATGGTCAGACCGCTGCCGGTAGCGCCATTGGAAAAAGTCACATTCTGATCAACATAGTAATGTCCCGAATAAAGTGTATTGCCTGAAGAACTTCCCTCCGACAAAATACTCCAACCATCAATAGATTGTTGTTTCATCTTTGGCACAGCCTTACCGTCGACTAGCTCCCACGAATCGGCCTTCTTGCCGTTCATCAGACTAAGCACCTCGTATTGGTTGCTCTTATTGTAATGATCACATGTATTCCAATTGTGATGAGTAACGGTGAAGCTATTACCATTGGTTCCCCAGTTTTTTGCACTAGAGCCGTCGTAATCTATACAGAAATACATGTGTTGGGCTTTGGGGCTACCATGGTCATAAACACGCTTTAAGTTCCAACCGCCTCCGTTACACCATCCGATGATGTCACCTGCATAAGAATCATTTGAATTATTGGTGTTAACCTGTCCATCAAAACGACAGTCGTTCATATACACACGTGCATAATCTGAATGACCTATGATGCCTCCGGCATGGGTCGCGCTTGATGCATTCACCTCTGTTGATACCCACACACGGTTAACAGTAACAGTAGAGGAACCTAAAACTTTACCAATCAGTCCTGCGGAATGGATACCGCCCGTGACAGTGCCCTTCACATGCAGGTTCTTGATGGTTGCATCTTTTACATAGCAGAAAAGCGCACAAGGCTTACTGTCATTGCGCCAAATGTTAGTGGCAGTTATCGTATGACCATTGCCGTCGAAAGTACCACAATAGGGAGTATTTTCGTCAAGTCCTATACCTTTGTCCGTGGAGAAGTCGGCCTCCAAACGGGCATTAATCTCAGATTCACCCTTGGCCTGATCCACAGCATTACGAAACTCTATCCAGTCATTCTCGTTACGGATGACATACTCTTGAGCCGCAGCCTTTTCAATGCATAACGTGCTGCCGAGGCTGAGGAGCAGCGTCAGTGTGAATAATATCTTCTTCATCGTTTGAATATTTTGCGTCCTTTTTGAACGATAATACCTTTATATTTAGAATCTACACGTTGTCCGTTGAGGTTATACGTTGGACGTTGAACGTTGAACGTTGAACGTTGAACGTTGGCGTCAATATCTTGAATTCCGGTCGTTTCATCTGCTATCTGGAAGAACTCTACGAAGACACGATCGCCTAACAGGGGAAGGAGCTCGTAGGTGTTGGCATTGATCAGCGTGAGGCAATAGCTCATGGGTGACGTGCTACGGGTGTCGTCGGCCTTGGCATAGAGGAACGACTGGTCGTAGTAGTTGTCGTTGAACAGCATGCAGCCGTACTCTGCCAAATCAGCATAGCGCTCAGGAGCCGGCAGCTGCCAGATGTCGAGACGGTCGTCGAACGAGGCACACCAGTAGTGCGGTATGTCGAAGTCGTCCTCGTCATCGTCGTAGTCCTCGCTGATATCCTCTTCCTCCATCATCGCCTGTTCGAGCAGCTCCTCAAGTTCTGCTCCAGTCTTCTCGTCCACCAACGGCGTGGCATCGGAACGCTTGGCACGTACTAACAGGGGGAGTGCAGGCGGGAGTTCCATGTAACCGTCGGCCAGCAGATAAACGAGCGACACGGCATTGAGCGGCGTGTCCGTATTTTCGGCAAGCACCTCGCCATTGATATCGACCA
The DNA here is from genome assembly GCA_900318555.1 of uncultured Prevotellaceae bacterium. Classification (GTDB taxonomy): domain Bacteria; phylum Bacteroidota; class Bacteroidia; order Bacteroidales; family Bacteroidaceae; genus Prevotella. Next base: position 1,866 of record ONKX01000057.1, read on the forward strand.
GATAGGCGATGTCGTAGTAGTCGAGCAAACGTTCGGTAATGCTCTGCGGCTCGCGCGGGTCGAGGAAGACGGGCTGCCAGCCGTCGGAAACGGCCGCAGAGAGACGTCGTGGAGCACTGGCATGCGTGGCGGGTTTAGCGTTGTCCATCTTCGCCCACTGGGTCTGCCCGTACTTGATGGTCTTCTTGGAATAACTGTTGTAGAACTGCAGATAGAAGCGGTTAGGCTGAATGATGGTGGAGCCGTCGGGAAGGACGAATTCCCCCTCTGTTCCCAGAGCGCCATTCCATGCGTACATGAGCTCGTTGCTGACGATATTGGCAGGAATGGTGTCGTAGGCGGCAAAGAAATTGCCGACATCTAAGGCAGACGCATAGCGTGCGACGCGATGGTCGCTGGTAGCCTGGATGGTGATGGGGCTGCCGTCGGCGTTGCTCAGCACGTAGGTCCTTTCCTCACCATCGCTGCCATTGTTCATCAGCCAGGGCTTGTTGAACGTATAGTCGACGGGCTGCGGACTGTTGCTGAGGGTCAGCGTGTGGACCGGTCCGGGCTTTGGCTGGTTGTCCTCTTTTATCACCTCACGGTAGGTGAACGTGCCGTTGCCGGCAATCTGAGTGAATGCAAACGGCAGTACCCACTCGTCGTAGAGCTTCGTGGCCTTACGCTTGTAGATAACCTGCTTGACCTTGACGTCGCTGCTGCAGAAGAACGGCTCGCCATCGATGATGGTGAGTTCATCCAGGGTCTTGTCATGGGACACCGTCTGGCTCTTGTTGCCTGTGACGATGCGGGCGTCAATCCGGTCGAGGATGCCCTGTGCATAGACAGGATATTCGTTTAGCTTGCCCTGTGCCTTCTGACGCTCGTCGGCTGTTGCATTTTGCTCGTTAATCCAGATGCAGTTGGTGACCTTCGACTTGTTGCTGAAAGCGTACAGCGGATTCTTGTTGACAACCCCCTGATTGCCCGTGTTGGTCAGTACGCCCGTGGCAGAGCAGTGGTCTATCTGGCCATTGCCTGAATTCTTATAGATAAGGGCTCCAATAAGGCGCTTAAGAGGCATATCTGCACCAGCAATACCAGCAAGTCTCTTGATTTCGCCACAGAAATGACAGTTGCGGATGGTTCCCTGGTTATCGTAGGCGATGCCGCCACAGTTCTTGGTGGTTACTATGGTGCCAGCCACACGCAGTCCTTCGAGCTCTGCTCCCGGTTCGATTTTGGCGAACAGTCCTACGGCGGTACCCTCGTTGTGGAACCTGATGGTGTGACCGCGGCCATGGAAGGTGCCTTTCAGCGTGATGGCCCTCTCCTTGTCCCAGTTGTTCAGGTCAATATCCCTGGCCAGGTAGTAGAGGCCGGCCTGATCGTGGATGCCGGCAAACTGGCTGGCGGTATAGATATACTGGCCTGCCTGGATTTTGGCGGAAATCAGGACGTCATGGTCGGGCATGGTAAAGGAGAAGGTATAGACGTTCTCGGTGTTGTCGGTGAACGGGCACTGGAAGGCGTCGCTTCCGTCAGGTGCCGAAATGGTGATGCTCTCCAGATGGTTGTTGCCATCCACCCTCACGGTTGCGGTGACCAGAGTGCCGGCATTGGCGGCCTCTGGTGAGAGTTGCTGCAGTGTGACGTTGGCAGTCTCGGCGAACGTGATGGCATGGCCGCCCACGTACTTGCTCTTGAGGCTGGCAATATAGACGTAGTAGTCCTTGGGGGCCTGATAGATTACGTCGGTCATACCGGCAGGCGTCTTCGCTGTCACGCCCTGACAGAGTTCGCCTCTGGAATTGCCCGGATTGGGAACATAGTAATTGCGCTCAATGGTGACGCTGTCCTGGTCGTTGCATATCATATAGGCTTGTCCGTCGCCAGCGACAAACATGCCACTGAAGACGTTGTCCCTGATGACGGCATGTTTTCCCTGACGGGCCACGCCATAGACCATCGGGGCATCTAAGCCGTCGCAGAGGACGTGGCAGTAGGCGATGGTGCCTCCCTCATCAGTGGAGCTGTTGTGTCCGGCAATACCGCAGGCGAAGGAAGCCGTTCGCTCGTTTTTCACGGAGCCGCTTACCTCGCAGTCCTCGATGATACCATTGTTATACCTACAGATGCCACCTATATTGTCTTCACTTTCAGCTCCAATTTTTACTCCCTTCAAATTCGCAGTGACATAGAGATGGCGAACGGAGCCTTTTGTCTCGATGGTGTGAAAGAGGCTGCAATTGCCTCCGTAGGTGATACGGTGGCCGTTACCGTCGAAATCACCCATGAGTTCAATTTTTTTATTGTTCCATTCGTTACCTAGGTTAAGATTGGTATCGAGGCGGAACGTTCCACACTGCTGTGAGAGACTATCTAACTGCTGCGCAGTAGTAATGGGTACGATAAACTCGCCTATCAACGTGATGTAAGGGGTTGGCATGACAAAGGAATAGGTGCCTGCACCGGTGTTCTTATCCACCTTCACCTCCTGGAACTGCACGACGTTGGCAGGGATGGTCCTGATTTGCTTTAACTGGCAACCGGCTTTGGGCTTGACCGTGACAACGACGGTTTCACCCGTCTTCACAAACTCTTTATCGACCTCAATCTCGCCGCCGATATAACTTGTGAGCATCACTTTCTGTTTTTCAACAGTCGGAGTAACGTCGAGGTCGTCATCGTCTTTTCTGACGTAGTGGAAGACGGTCTCATTGGTAGCCATGTTAATGGAGTCGGGCTCCAGGATTTCAGCTTCACTATCAGGCAAGTCTACATATCCACGACGAGGAATACTTTCAGTGTTCCCCTCGGCAGGAACATCGATTGACACCTCTTTGATGCAATATCCATCATCAGCCTTTGCTTTGATGATGATGACATCACCTTTTATCGCCTTGATAGTGGTACCCTGTTCATCAGTGGCTGTATTGATCAGCGTCAGGGTGGCATGCTCTTTATTGACGATGCGCATTGTGCTTTCCTCGCCCGACGGCGTATATTCGATGGTGGCGTCGGTTTTGCCCATCTTGAAGACAAGCACGTGTTCATTTCTGATGGACTTGCCATCCGTGGGAAGCAGCAGGCAGAGGTTGTCAAACGCCGGACCTTCATAGCTGCGCTTATTAATGTCTTCGGCCTGGCCTTCTACCAACATCTTCACCTTGGTGGCTGTGCCATCGATGGTGAGGAGCTTGCACTCGGTAACCCAGTCCTTCACCTTTCCGGGAAGGTCGGCAACAGCCTGAGTTTCAGACTTGCCATTACCCACGGATACGATACTGACCTTTGCCAGACGGGAACCGTAGGGCATGATGCTGGCAATGGCTCCAATCTTCAATTTGTTATTTTCCTTGGCACTGGCGGGGAAGGTGTATTTGCTGAGGTCCACAGTCTGCTCCATGCTGTTGACTCCGCTAGTGCGCCAAAATTTATTGCCTTCGGAATCGGTAAAGGTCTTGACGGGAAGTTGCTCGCCGTCGTTTTTGGAGGTATCTGTCCAGCTATTCATGCTCTCGTCAGCATAGCTGTTCTTCAGCACATTGTGGTACACCACCGTATTGCTCGCGCCCGTTGCAGTGTAACTGACACTGAAGGTATCAGGCATCAGGAACACCACCGGAACTTCTTGCCCCTCGCGTGCCACGCCGGGGTAGCCGGGAATCATCTCGGGAACGAAGGCCTTGACGCGATTGGATTTCTTGGTGTCATTGAGGTTGAAAGAATATACTTTCTCATGATAGACATGGACCGTAACATCGCTCAAATCAACCTTGCAGCGATAGACGGTTTTCCACCTTTTATCCTCTTGCAACTCCGGTTTGTCCACAAGCCACCATGACTTGCAGCCTTCAAAGCTGATGTTGGCAGGGATATAGCCTGGTTCGGAGATCAGAATGACATCCACCTCTTCACGTGCTTTCGGGGTTTTATTGCTGAAGCTTACATTGACCTGAGAGGTATTTCCCTCTATCTTCATCTCATAATTCTTCTTGCCGAAGATGGGAGTGACATGTACGGTCTTGTTCGTGTTTGGCAACGTGATCTTCACGGTATCCGCACTTTTTATGACAAGGCTCGGATTGATATTGGTGACTTCGACATCCACCAGTTCGTGAGTTTTTTTATGATTGTCGCTCAATACGGGAATCAAGACGATTTGCATGTTAGGCAAATTCTTTACCACAGCAATGCTGTCTTCTTCGTAGGCTAAACCATACAGCGGCTTTAACTTGTCATAAGCATATTTATACTGATGGATAATCAGCGAATCCAAGGGGGCAAAGAATGCCCACACCTCGACGTCGCCATCGGGCATAGTGAACTCGAAGTTCTGTGTCTTGTTGCCACGATCATCCGGATATGAACTCGTGTTTCTGGCCGTTCTGGTCACATCTAGTCCGCCGTTGGCGTTTCGCTTGGCATAGAACAGGCCTCTCGACAAGCCATAGCCACTTTCAGGGTTGACATCGACCTTCGCCGTACCGCCGGCAGCACAAGTCTGGGGATTAATACTCACTCCCCCATGCTCCATGGGGTAGTGAGTACTTTTCAATATATTATAATTTTGTGCCCATACACCGACAGAGATAAACAACATCAGTGCGGTTAATAATCTAGTTGTTTTCATATCGTTCAAAGTTCAATGTTCAACGCTTAATGTTCAACGTTCAACGTTCAATTTCTCTTCAGGTACTTATTCCCTTGATAGATATAGAGTCCTCTGGGAAGACCGCTGAACGGATTGTGCACGTCAGTCACCTTGCGCACCACACGGCCATGCATGTCGTAGACGTTATAATCTGTATGCTTCTGCAATGACGGCTTTTCCGCTGTGGGTACCTTGATAGCCGTAGGATACGGATTGGTCTCCCTAACACCGAGATACTCAATATACAGATAAGGACGCAGATTTTCTCCAGGCTTTTTCTCATCTTCCGGTCCGTAAGCCACAGACTGCGCAAGAGCACCTTCGTCATCATAGACGAAGTAAATGCCATCTGTCAGATATGGCTGACCATCAATCATTTTTTCCGTAAGAATCTGCAGGAGACACTCGTTGGTGGCATCGAGAATAAAGTGCTCACGAGAAATGACCGCACCAGTGATAGAGTCCAGATCGATTAAGAGGGCATGGATGGTATTGGTCGCCTCGTCCACATATTCTATAAGAGTTTCTTCCTCATCTTCATCTGAGTCATCATGCTTGTACGTAGTACTATATTCCAGACTGATTTCGCCCGTAACATAGTTATGCGAATACACTTCGACGATTGTGGCATCGCGCTCCTCGTCGTATGTGGTACTGATGTTCCATTTAGTCTTTAGGATGTCATCGATGTTTTCCTGATAGGTGATGTTATTTTCGTCCTCGATGATGGTACGCGACACAAGTTCGCGGGAGTTGTCCCAGAGGGAGAGGGCGTATTCGTCGATTTGTTCATTCATTCCAGACCAGTCATCAATCGTCTCTACTACTGGCTTTACCTTTTCAGGTGAGACGAGAAGGTATTCCGACTTTCTGAGAAAGGTCGAATCGGGAGAAAGCATATAAGACTCAAAGCTTAACAGCTCGCCTCCGTCCATGGGTTTGAACAGTTCAAATCCTTCATCAAATTCTTCATCAGAGACAATGCGTGTCACAATGTATGTGCGATCGAAATCCGCATAATCAACGGAATCTTTCTTGATGACTTCCTCAAAGGAAGTGCCTGAGGCGGCAATAGCGTCATCGTCGGAATAGCCGCCGATAATCTCTATCTCCCGTTCCTTCTCACTCAGCTCAATGCCGCCGTCCTCCGAAAGCTCTGACAATTGGACGCGACGCGGTATGGCATTCCACACAGTGGGAATGTCAGGGTTTGGCATGGCCTTAATGTCGGTGTTGACCACCGGAATGGGGTAGGAGTCATTCTGCGACATCATGAAGGTTGTCGAGTCACTTTCTTCATTAAGCAGCTCCAGCATATTGTATGTTGACATCATGTCACGACTGACTAACTTGAGACCATCGGCCTCGCCATGTGTGGTGAAACAGTGGCGGAATGTGGTGGTCGTCAGTTCGTCCGGCTCACCGTCCATGCTGTTGGTGGCAGCACCATAGCTGTTCAGGATGTGTCCGTATGGCAAACCGCATGCCATGGGGTTCCAGTGGCCTGCTGTCCTGATAGGAGATACGGACGCACAATTCTGGAAGGTGACGTGCTGGTCGGCATATCCTACGAGACTTCCGACATAGTTCTGGCCTTCCAATACGCCGAAACTGGCACAGTTGATGATGTCGCAATAGGCCGCATAACCCACGATACCGCCTACGCAGGCTGTACCCTTCATGGTGTTTTCAGCATCGAAGATGAGGTTGGCAATGACGGCATGCGACTTGAGCGTTCCCTTAGCTACGCCCACGAGGCCTAAGCAGTCGATGCCCTGGAAGCAGTTGACGAGGCCGCGAATACGGTGTCCGTTGCCGTTGATCACGCCCTGGAACGGATGTTCGAAGGATCCTAAAGGCAGCATGGTGACTTCATTGCTGAATATCAGGTCGGACTTGATGTCAATACCGATGTTACCGGGGATTTGACCTAACTGCACCATCTCAGCCAGGATACGCATCTCACTGGCATCGTAAACTTCGTACACCGAATGATCTGCATTACTCTTAGGCTTGTGCAGTCCACACACGGTGCATTTGTCGTCCGCGCCAAAAACATGAGATTTGATGCTGTCTTTGCGTTCTATTTCAGAATAGGGACAGTGCTCGCAAATACGCAATTTGCCCATATTGGACAGACAGCTGGTATTGGTCGTAGCGCTTTCCTTCAGGCTGTGCTCCGTGTATTTAGGAGGGAGATAGATGGTGCTGTCAATGCCACAGACTGCGCATTTAGCCTCTTTTTCACCTCGTTGACCGCATATCGGTTCACGCAATAACCTCGTTTCGCTGAAATCATGGACATGAATATACATGGCGTTGATGCCACCAGCCATGATACAATTTTTTGCGGAATAACTGGCTTCAAGAGTGATATAGTGCTTTCCGGCAGAAAGAGTGATGATATCTGAATTGATGTCAATTAAGTTCTTACCTTGACTAGTTTTGGCTATCTTATCATTTTTCGCAGTGAACTTAATTATACGGGTTCTACCTGGCGTCTTATCCTCTTCTACCATTAACTTGATGAAGACGTTGTATTCAAGGGTTGCCATTTTTCCGTTCGGAACAATGACGGAGAATATCATCGTGGCTTTCTCTGTCTTTTCTACGATTGTTAATCCTCCTTTTTCCGTTATCTGGAAGCCGTCTATCTCCGGCGTGGAGATAACAATCCCATCACTCGTAGTGCCGCCGTTGAAAAGAAACGGCTTCTTAATCCCGTAGCCAAAACTGCTGATGGAAAGGGAAAACAATAAAACGGTCAAAATATAAAAAAACTTCCTGCCCATATCTTTAAATTTTCAATGTTCAACGTTCAATGTTATGTAACTTCGTTCCATGACTTTTGTCACGACTCGGCAAAATTCGAACAAGTTCGATTTTGCTCTCGCTGCTCCAAAAGTTCAATGTTACTGCTGTGACGCCGCTTCCGGCAACGTGGCATCCGATCCGCTGCCACAGATGGCCTCGAAGACATTCCCCGTCAGTGTTCCCTTGGCGTTGGTACCACAGATACCGCCGGCATAGTCGCGCACACCGCCAACCCATACGTTGCTTTCGGTGGTGCACTTGGAGATGGTGCCCTTGTTGAGTCCACAGATACCGCCGAGGTTCTTGCCCATATCTATCGAGCTCATCACAGAGAATATCACGTGACAGCTGTCAATGGTTCCACTGTTGACACCCGCGATGGCGCCGATATAGTCCCAGCCGCGCATGTTGCATGCAGCCATGCCCACGTTCTTCACGACGCCATCCTTGCCGATAGCACCGAAGAGTCCGCGATAGCCGCAGCCTGCCACGGGTTCTTCTGTCTGGAGCATCGTGATGACGTGACCGCCACCGTCGAAGGTTCCCTCGAATGACGTACTGTCAGTATCACCGATAGGTTGCCACGGCACTTTGACGAAGTCTTCGGCAATCAGGTCGTTGTCAAGACGGAAATGGGTCTTGGGACGGCGGTTGTTGACATAGTCGGCAATCCAGTAGAGGTTGCCGAAGGTCCTGACGACATAGGTGCTGTCGCTACCGGAATACTCCACAGCGGGACGCTCGTAGGGGTGCAGACACTTCTTGTTGGTGCAGAAGCCGTTGTCGTCGTAGCTATGGTCCGTGCCAGGCTCATTAAAGTATACCACATGGTAACACTGGCTGCAGGTATATTTCACGAGGGTGTTTTCGCAGTCCTGTCTCACCACCTCGCGACGCTCCAGCGAATGGGGGAGTTTCTTGATGAATTGGCAGTCGCCGCAGTAAATCATGTGATAGTAATCGTCGACAGGCAACTTCTCCTTGCCAAAGTTCTTGTGCTGCGCCTTAATGACATAGTCACACACCAGACACCGCTGGTTGTGATTTCCCCAGTCAGCGGAATAGGTTGCCCATTTATGCTTCTCCGTAACCTCTTTTCCACACTCCTTACATTTCTTGTAGTGTACTGAGTCGGGGTCGATTTTGCCGGTTTTCTCGGTGTATTGCATCCATGCATCATGGCCATAGGCCTGCTCGAAGTGGTGGGGCTCTTGTATGGTGAGCTTGCAATCGTCAAGGCTGCAATAGTGCTCGTGCTCGAGGATGCTTCCGTTGGGCAATTTCCTGTACTGCGATTTGTGATTATGCCAGGTAAAGAGGAAGTAGCGTCCACCACCGGCATGACCGCCGCTAACGGTCTGATTCTTACCCGCCGTCGGCTTGCTGCTCCTGACCTCCGCCCACTTGAGCACGCGTTGGTTGAAATCTTGGTTGCCCGTATGGCTATAATAGACATGGTCCTGTTTAGGATATGCGCCTCCATAAATGCTATAGTTGCGGCCGTTCAGTCCGCCATAATAGGTCTTGTCCAAGTGTGATTGTGCCTGGTAGTAGGGAGCCGGTATGTAATCCTTTTTCCCCTCATTGAACTCTTTGCCATAGGCATCCTTCCTATCTGCCGTTACTTTCACGTCGGTGATGTATTCTTTCGGGTTCGTACCGCTCTTAAATACGGCAAACACGTAGCCACCGCCACGTCCTTTGCGGAAATCCAAATCGAAGTCACCTGCGCCATGATAGCCGTTAGCCTCGGGAGCAAGACTGTCTTTTTTCTGCACTGCCACAACTTTAATCTCCGTTACAAAGCCTTGAGCCATGGCAGCGGTAGTGGATAGTGAAAAGAGAATAGTAAATAGTATTTGTTTCATAACGTTCAATGTTCAATGTTCAACGTTCATTTACTTATGTTCAAAATCCGGTTTGCGCCAGAGCAACGCCTGGCCGATAAGATCCTGCGTCAACAGCGTGAAATGGTCTTCTTTGGGGTTGAGGATGAAAATACCGTGTTGGTTGGTATTGTCGTCCTTGACGACAAACCGCTTGTATTTGAAGAATAGCGGCACGTCATTCTCCTGGATGCGCGACGGACCGAAGACCTGGCCGGAATTGTACATGAACTTTATAATATTGTTGAGCTTTCCCGTCGCAGCGACCTCATAGCCCACGGGGACATCTTTGAGCAGGGTGCGGATGGTATTCATGGCCGACTTGTTCTCACTGGTGCTGGCCAACACGCCCTGGTGCAGATAGAAGGGACCAATCTTCATGTTGGCCGTGCAAGTGTCGTTCCACATGTAGATGGCAGCCTCACTGATATTGTTGTCGCCGGCAATGACGTAGTTCTGGTTCTCCTTGGGCGAGATATCGATGTCGCCATTATTATAGTAGATGTAGTCGTCGTAGTTGAGTCGTACCAAGGGGGTGACGTAGGCCTTGGCCTGGAACTCCTCTCCGGGGAGATAAGACCACGTGATGGTGAACAGGCTGTCGTCACTGCAGCGACGGCCCAGACCCTCACGACACATCTTGCCACCGAGGGTGGGGTAGAATACGGTGTATTCGACGTTCTTGACATACTCGTCGACAATCTCGCCGATAATCTCGTGGTCGATTTCTACCTTCGTGGTGGTAGAAGGGTTGGTGAGCTTGAGGGCGGAGGTAGGTATCTTGGCATATATCTGCTTCCTGACGCGGGGCATGACGTCGGTCTCGTGGACGATGTACTTGCCGACCATCAGGTTGTATAAGTTGGCCACCTGCGGATCGACGATCAGGTCGGCGATGGGGGCAACCTTGATGTCGATGAGCTCCACGTTGTTGTCGTCCTTGTTGCCGCCAGGGGTGAACTTGAGCGACTTGAACCACTGGTCAACCACTTGGCTCTTCAAGGTCATGTTACTGCTGTCGTGCATTCCTGCCAGCTGCAGGGCGAGGGCACTATTGCCACCGAGAGCCTCAACGTGGGTCTCGCGGTCTGTCTGCGTTTTGGTCACCCAGTCCTGTGTCTCCGTACCGTCTTTGCCTCCGACGCAATAGAGGAAGGTAGCACCGGCCTGCTTGTCGACCGTTTCGCGTGAGTCGGTGACATGGCGGTTCATCGTGGTGCTGAGCTTGATCTTGCCGCCCAACTGGGCATGATAGATGATATGTGTGCCGTAGGTCTGGAGCATATTCTGAATGATGCGCTGCGCCTCGGTAAGATTGTTTTCATTGATGGCTTTTGAAGCCAGCTGCTGATAGCGGAGGAAGCCCTGGGACAATGCCTCGGGATGCTCGCGGGCAATATATAAGAGGTCATAAGGCTCCATGTGGCGCGAAGCTACGGTCAGACCATCGTTAATGATGCAGAAAGCAAACTCGTTGCTCGTCAAATCGGTCTTGTTGAAGGTTGTCGTGGCCTCAGCCTGAAACAGGAGTAAATCAACCTTCACCGATGACTTACGGGTAAGCTTCTCGCAGATGGTCGTGGCATCCGTGCCGCTGTAGACATGATGGAAGGACGAGGGAGAGACGTCGTCGACCAGGGTCGTTGAGCCATGTTCCTCATCGAACTTCTTTATATACTCCATATCGATGACACGGTCGCGCACCTCGTCGTAGTTACTATACTTTCCGGTACCGTTATAACCGTAACCCACACCGTAACTGCGATAAAGGTCGCCGATGTATGCCATACGCTGGGCGGCATGTACTCTCGTCCAGTACTCCTCGGTGTAGTCGCCATAGGCGTTGGCAGGATCGTATTCCTCCAATACCGTTTGAAGGTCATCTTCGCGCGAGCAGGATGTGAAGAGTGAGGATTGCAGGATGAACAGTGCTGCCAACAGCACATTCGCCGACATTCCTATTGTTACGCCCGTCCGTCTCATTTCTTTGTTCGTGTTCATATTTGTCATCTATCAAAACTTGTTGATCGTAATATAAATCGGGAAGAATTTAAAGAACTCCTGACTGGAATAGTTGAATGCACTGACATACTCCGGGTAGTCGAGCAGCAGGTCGGTTCCTGAAGCACTGACACGCATGATGCGCGCCTCGCCTTCATCGCTTGTGACAACAGGGAATCCGCTGGCATCATTCTGCTGCCAGGTGATGGCCATCGTCGGTTGATCGGGATGTGAGAGTACCCAGTAGCCGTTAGGCCAGTCCAATCCGAGCATGTTACGGCCATCAAATTCGTGGCTGTAGAAAATGCTCATGCGGTTGCCCAGCATCTTGGTGATGCTCTGCGACTCCATGACCGAGGGCAGGTAGTCCTCCAGGCCGATGGCCTTGACGGAATTGCTCACAGCATCAGCCCATCTCAGGTGGCCGTCCTCGTCGCCAGTACGCTCGTCGGCACGCTTGATATGGTCGCCTCCGTCTATCAGGGCGAACCAGTAGCCTGCGCTGTTCTTATAGAGTGTTCCGTTATAATCTTTATATCTTCTCTTGGCGAACTCCACAAATGCAGAGTCTTTCTCCCAGTATGTGCGCATGTTGTCATTCTTCAGCGCTACCGGTTTCACCGACCAGAAGGTGCTGGCGACCTTCGCAAAATTCATCGGCTCAGCAACAACACTGGGTTGTTCGGTGAAGACGACAGACTGATAATTCAAAAGCTGCTCTTTCTTGGTAGGACAGGGGATTGGCTGAACGGCTCCCCAGTAGAAGTACAGATTCTTCAGCCTTTTCGTCTTCTGGTCGAAGAGGTTTCTAATATAGGTGGTGTCGCTCTCAGCGTGGATGCTGTCGTTGGGGATGTATGTCGATGCACTGCCTTGCCAGATGACGCGTCCCGGACGGTGGTTCTCATCGCCTACGAACAGTCCGGAATACAGGTAGGGACGCATATTGCCGTCTTTACCTTTAATCAGCGGATAAGCCACGATACAGGTTGAGTCGCTGCGAATGGAAGGAACATACTCCTTACAGATGATACAGGCTTTGTTGGAATCATTATAGATGACTCTCACATCCTGACCATAATTGCCCTCTACCGGTATGGTACCGTAGGGAGCCTCGTAAATCTCCTTTGTGGGGGCTTCTTTCTTCAGGTAGGTCTCAAAGACCTTGCGCATCACCTTACGGGTGGTAGCATTCTCAAAGAGCTGGTAGTATGGCAGGAAACGGCCGCTGACGAAGGAGGCGTTGTAGTTGTTGGGCTCAATACTGATATTGTTGGCCCAGCCATAGTAGTCGCCATCGCCGATTTTCTTGGCAGCGGCACTCTTATGGTCGAAAGTCCTGTGAAGCTTGGCACAGTCTTCACTGTCGCCACCCTTGACCTTGATTTCGCCTTCGTACTGAACGGTGTTTCTGACGAGTTTCTCGATGACCTTAGAGGGGGGAGAGGTTGTTACAACATCCTTGCCAAAGAGGGTTTCTGTCACCTGATTGATCGTATAACTCTTATCTACGCAGGAGTCGCGTTCGATTTGCATCGTCAGCTCAATCATACCGCCCAGATTGGAAGACACGACGAGGTGTGTGCCGAACTTCTCGGAGAAGGTGACGGCATCAGCTTCGGTGATACCGTTCTCGGTCTTGGCGACTAGTTGTTTGACAGCCTGACGGAAGTCTGCCGCGAGGATGCTGTTATTGTTATCCAGCTCGTCCAGATTCAGACATTGCAGCATGCCGACATCCATGGTCATGGTGGCCATGATGTGCTTGATGAACATGTGGGCTTTATAGCTGTTGTGCCAGATGGTCCTGGAAAACACATTGTTCTCACGGTAATACTTACCAGTTGCGATGGCACCGGTTTCGTCGATGGTGTACTTGGTCTCAGAATGTCCCATCTCCTCCAGGGTGTTGCCGCTGAAGATGTCCATGGACGTATAATGGCGTCGCTCGGAATTGATGATGAGTCCTAACGTTGCCTCGTAGGACCTGAGACGTTCCATGTTGACGATGGGGGAGGTGGAGAAGTACTTGTCGTCCATCACGCTGCCGGCGGCGTTGTAGGCATAGCCTAAGCGCTGCAGTTTTATCTGTTCGGCCGAATAGGTTCTAGTCAGATCGTCGTAGCTCACATCACTGTCCTTCAAATCATCGGAACAGGAAATGAGGAGAAGGGCGAAAAGAATATAAAGGTATTTATTCATATCAGTCATCTTCGTAGTTACGTAATGATTTATCCATGTAGTTTCTCAGTATGTTACGTGCCTTGGCATCGTATACCACCTCGTAGATAGGCACCAGGCGGATATCGATCAGTGCCGCATCCTTCGGAGTCACCGTTGACTGCCATTTCTTCAAGGTCAGCGAGTCTATCTTTGCTTCCTGACCAGTGGTGAAGGCCGTCACGAGTGATACGTCACCACCACGGGCGGTGATATGGCTCTCTGAATTGCGGTTACACTTCTCGGCAGCATCCTTATATTCGGTACTGATCTCGGTACGGATGTTGACAAATTTTATCTGAACAGACAACTCCAGAGCCACCTTCACGTCGAGTGAATTAGACACGGAGTCCATGGATGTCGTGTTGTAATAGTCCAGCGAGCAACCTAAGACGGAACGTCTCACGAAACCAGAACCAATCTCTTCGATAAATTCGCGGCAGTAACCGCTGGCTGTATATGCTGAAGAAGCAGAATGGACCTTCCGGACAAACTTCTGCATCACACTAGCGAATCCAGGGGCGTAGACCTCTTTAAAGAGGGGTACAACCTTGGCCAGTGAGTCTGCGTCAATGCTGACATAGGTGTCGGCTACCGATGAGGTGGCTACGGCATGGGAAACCAGCTCACGCAGGTTCAGGTAGTTGAGGTCGCGCGAGAAATAGCTCTGCTTCAGGCGCATCAACGAATAGTAGCTCTTCTGGGTAGAGAAGCTCTTCTTGTTGAAGGCTACATCCAAATCGACCGAGAACATACCTGCGCTAAAACCTAAACCGATGTCGAGCGCCAGGGAATCTTTCAGGGACTTGACGCTGGTGCTGTAGAAGAACTTTTGCTCGGTAGCGGGATTGTAGTCGTCGACAAGAAAGGAGGTATTGTACTTCTTTTCCATATCGCGCAGGTTACGCATATTGAACACCTCCATATCGGTACCGACACAGTAGGACTCATTATCCCTGTAGGTGTAGCCGGCACCACGGATGGCGTTGATGTCATCTTCAACTTGCTTAATATCTTCAGGGGTATAGGCCCTGGCAAGCCACGATATGGGCGCGTAACTGACTTCGGAGTCGTCGGCAGCCTGAGATGTCTCAGGAACGACGGGTATATCCTCGTCATTGCTGCACGATGCCATCGCCAACATGCCTGCTGCTATATATAAATATAATAAGGTGTACTTCATACTTAATTCCTGTTTTCTTGCCTATTTCGTCCCATTCGTACGCAAAATGTAATTCACACGGTCTTGCACCTTACCCGTGAAGAGGTTGGCCATGGATGCTATCTTTACGTCGGTGAGTGCACACAATTTCAATTTGTCGCTTTCGGGAGTGGGAGGAAAATTGACACTTTCCATCCACTCCTTGATGCCCTGGGGAGCGGGGTTGACTCCTGACAAAATCTCGGTGACAGCCTGTACATTGCCACCGCGGACATGGATGTCAAGGTTATAGCGGTCACGGGATATCTTGCTGAACTGCTCGGTCTGTTCGCTGGTCGATGCCTCGACACCGACGAGGAGTCCAATGCTGGCATTGAGTGCCACGCCGGCACTCATGGTCTCGGTGAGTGAAGACTTCTCGATCTGCAATGTATATTCCAGCACGCCACCCATGAACGAACGGGCTACGAAGCCGCGACCCCACTTGTTCACGAAGTCCAGAACCATCTTGTTGCTGACATCTCCCTCCTTGACGTTGTTGCCCTCAAGCAGTTTCCAGTCGGCATAGAAGCCTGGTGCGAAGACCATGCTGTCGCCCGTTTCCTTGTAGTACATGATGACATTCTTATACTGAAGGTCACGGCAGTAAGCCACGCGCTTGGTGCGCTTCATGGCAAACACCGACTCGCTTTCCTTTACACTTCCCTTGGAAAAGTTACCTGTCACGCTGATGTCAGCCACGATAACATTGACGCCAACACTTGCAGACAGAGCCAACTGCTTGGACACCGCTTCGCGTGTCTCACCGGTGATAATCTGTTCCTCACTATACGGCGTATAATCGTCGCTGACGAAGTTCAATCCCTTGACATACTGGATGGAGTCCAGATAATTGAGGTTGAAGATGTTGAAGGCCACTCCTTCCAGATATTCAGCACCTGTGGCATAGGTATAGCCTACTGCCAGCAGCCGGGAAACATAGCCTCCTGAAGGTTCCGATCCGTTTACATTAGGTGCCCCGGAGGCACCATTACGGCCGTAAAGAGCCAACATCTCTTCCTCTGTCAATGGGTCGTCACTGCTACAGGAGACCATTCCAAGCGCACAGGCAAGAAGGAGAAAACAAAATATACGGTTCATCTTCATCTTATACTCTTTGATTATCAGACATTCTTACTGTCCTAATTTTAAATTAAAGTAGCTCTTCAACACTTCGTGGGCATCGGCATCGGCAATGAGTGCATAGATGGGAATCAGCGCCATGTCAACCATCACGGCACGGGTGGGAGTACAGCTGTTCTGCCAAGCAGTGACTTCACTGTCAAGCAGTACGCCGCCTGTGACAAGGATACACACCTGGCTCACATCGCCGCCACGCACCTTGACAGTCGCCGTCGTCTTACTCATCAATTCCTTGCCTTCTTTGGACACGCTAATGTCAATCATTCCCGCACCGCCAACATCCTTACCCTTTATCTTGGTCTGGAAGCTAGCCTCAAGGGCCACCTCGACGCTCAGCGTGTCACGGAGCAACGTGCTGTCAACGCTGATCTGATAGTCGAGCACTGTGCCCATCGCCGATTTGCTGATGAAGCAAGGACCGATCTCATCCAGGAACGCGCTGCAGATGTCATACTGCTTCGTCTGATTACCTTTCGCAGCAGCAATGTCCTCGGCAAATTTCTCCTGAACGGAGAGGAAACCCGGCGACAGCAGCTTCTGCTTCTCCTCACGCGTGGTGGCCTTTTCCAACAGGGCCATGACGTTCATATAATGAATCTCGCGCGTGAACTGAGTATTTTTCAGACGCTTGAGGGCGTACTTGTTCTTTGACTTCTCCTGATGACCTTTTCCTACACCAACATCAACACCGCCGCTACCACTGCCCTTGCTCTTCACCGAACCAAAGTTCATGCTGGCCGAAGCGTTGACAGTAAGGCCTTTGATAAGCTCCTCCTCACTGTCTGCTGTGAGAAACTCTTGGGCGGTCTGCGGGAATATGTCATCGGAAATCAGCCTGACACCAGTGGCTTGCTGGATGCTGTCGAGCGTGACAAGGTTGAACAACTGGATCAGGGCACCGTCGCAATAATCGCCACCGGGCATATAGCTATAACCGGCACCTTTATTGGCGGAGAACACCGTCGAGACGGAGTCTAGCGTAGGATTGCTCGACTGGACGATGGACATATTATACTGGCTCTCTCCACCAGCTCGCGTGGCAGCCTCCTGGGTCGTGAGCGTCAGCACATTCTCGCGCATTGCTCCCCAGTTCTCACCCACCTGAACGAGAGCTGTAGTAGGACCTTCGCCAACCGACGGATAGACATTCGCCAAACCTTTCGAAGTTGCTACAGACCACTTGCCCGGCACGTTGATGAAGGCTGTATACTCCCCATAGGAGGCGCCTGTATTCATGACGCCTTGCCCGGAAGTCCCGAGAATAGCAAACGGAGCATTGCTCTCGTTGCTAGTCCCCTCATTGCCTATCATATCCTCGCTGCTGGAGCATGCCACCGCCAAAGCTGCAGCAAGCAACAGCACCGGGTAAGATATGTTTCTGTTCATATTCATTTAAGGTCGCTTAAGTCTATCGTAAGCTCATTCCCGTATTTGCTCTCGTCTAGAGAGAAACTCTTGTCAATATATTCTACAAGATATTCGCGCGCTTTAGCCTCGTCACTTTCGGCCACAGAACCATCGAAGATGTCGTAGATAGGATGTACCTGCATGCCCACCATGGCAGCCTTCTCAGGCTCTGCGCCGAGCATCCACTGGGCCAGGTCGGTACAATTGAGTGAGCCGCCAGTGGCCAGGATGTTAACCAACTGGACATCATTGCCGCGAGCCTTAACCTTTGCCCTGGTAGAGGAGGCTGCGTTGAATTGGGCATCGGTCACCTGAACATTGCCGCTGAAGAAGAAATTCTTCAGTTTGGTGCTATCCTTCATCTGCTCAAGAATCTTAGCCTTGGTGACAGAATCGACACCAGTTGTATCCTTAATTTGCTGCTGCCACTTGAAGTCGAGAGCGGCCTTCACATCAGTGCTCTTAACAACCTTCGAAGAGTCAACAGTCATACGGTAGTTAAGCTCGCAGCCTAAAAGACATTTTGTAATGAAATGGGTACCTACGATTCTGAAGAACTCGTCGGCTGCAGCCTTCTTCTTGGTTGAATCCTCTCCGGCTGCTTTAAACTGACTGATGAAGAGTTTCTTGTAATACTTGTAGCCCTCACTGTAGTTAGCGTCGTTAAACCAAGCCTTTTCCCAAGCAAGCTCACGACTGTACATCGAACGTGTCAGCGACTTTTGTACGACAGTATGTCCAGTATGCGATACGCGGTTTACGTTCACGTCACCAGACAAGCCCAACTTGACAGATCCGAAGTTTCCGCCAGGATTGCCTTTCACGGCAACCAGTTTGTCCATCATACTGTCGCTGGTGTGATAGAAGTACTCCTCCTTGGTCTCTGGTGCAAAGTCGTGCTTGACAAGCGAATCAATCTCGTTCATGGCCTCCATTCTGAAAATCTGAATGCCAGTACACAGTTCTGCAACAGGACTCTTCGTCCTCTGGTAACCGTAGCCGACAAAGACATTGGAGTTTACAACCTTTTTGAATCTTTCAATGCTTGTAAGTGCATCCTGAGTCACCGTCTGCGTACCATCGCCGGCACGGGTGAATGCTCCGTCTTTGCTGAGGAACTTCACGTTGTAAGACAACTGACGGTTCTCTGCCCAGTTGTTACCGATCAGCACCGGAACGCGGGCACTGCCTTCACCGTACATCTTGGTAGGAGTGAACTCCATGTTGTCAGCGGTCTCAATATACCAAAGGCCATCGGTCTTGATATTCAGATAATACGTGCCTTGGTCAGCAGACACACTTGAGATTGCCTGACCACTTGCATCGGTCAGCACAGAAGAATACATGGGGATGTCAAAATTAAGCTCGTTAATACCGGACTCACCCTCAGCAAGGTTAGCGTCTGAACAAGCGGTAAAGGCTGCTAAAGCCATTACAGCTATAAAGAATTGTTTCGTCATTTTTTTCATAATCTTTTTATTTTTGGGTTAGTTTAAAAAATTGTCTGACTTTTATCGTCACGGGTTAATAATCACCCTATAGTTTTATTGTTTGGATGCAAAGATAGCAAATTTTATCCCCAAAAACAAGTATCAAATGCAAAAAAGGTTATTTTTTGCTAATTTTAAAACAATTATTGCAGATTTTGAAAAAACAACGCCCCAAATGTTACAAATAATAAAGGTGTTTTATGCAAATGTTACAAATGGTAAAATTCAAGCAATCGAGAGTGTGATGGTTGCCAAGTCGGCGGCATAGGCATTCATATCAAGGCATTGCGCACGGGTGATGCGTGCGGCAGCAGTTTCGGAGCTATAGTCAGCATAGGGGGCCAATACCAACATAAAGCCCTCAGAACAGCCCGAGAGGTCTCTGCCGGAGGGATAGTTGAATTTGCCGTCCAGACTGCGGTTAACGATATGTATCATGGGGAGCTTTTCCTGATAGCAAGCCTCATAGACGGCTTTCTCTGCCGGCGAGATAAAAGGCGAGATGAGCACCGTACCGCGATGGGCTTCTTCCAGGTATTTCTCCACCTCTTGCTGTATCTGCTCCTCTGTCAGATTGCGATGGCAGCGAACTTGGAGACGCTCGGGATATGTGACGAGGAACGTGTTGCCGACGGCGGTATAGCGATGGCCTTTCTTGCCAGCGGAGAAATCATAGACCTTGCGCAGTCGGTCTGGGAAATGCCACTTGAGCCAAAGACGGCGCGGGTTGTCATTGAGATAGGCCACCCAGGTTTTCAGCTGGCCCTTGCGAAACAGGATGCGGTCATTAAAGCCGCGGGAGAAGAGGGGCGCTTTCGTCCCGTGCTCAGAACTTAAGTCCTTCGTTCCGTGCTCGGAACTTAAGTCCCGAGAGCTAAACGAAGCCCAGAGGGCGTGGGAGCAGGCGCTTTTCCAGGCGGCGACGATTTTACCCAGGGCGTAATCAGCGGGGAGGGTATCGCGGACATAGAGGATGCCGTGGAAATGGTCGGGCATGATTTGATAATGGAGCACTTGGATGCGGCAGCTGGTCTTCTTCGTGGTTTCGGCAGCCGTTTGGCGGAAGGCCTCCGTGACGTAGGCACCAAGAGGCGTCGGCTCGATGGCGGCAGTAGCGGCACTATCACCGACCAGCGTACCAAGAAGGCGCTGACGGCCTTCCGTCGTCACCGTAATCAGATAGATGCATGGCAAAGTGTAGTCATGATTCTCCATCCGCCGCAGACGGTTATGCTTGACGGGAGCTTTTTCCATTGCTTTTCGTAAAGTTCAGGGCAAGCCAAGCGTAGATGCCAAGGGCGACAACGAGGAGTGTCTGGACGGTATGGACGATGAGGACGAAATAGAGTGCTTTTTCGTCGGCAACACCATAGAGGATGAGCATCGTCTTCACGGCAAAATGCCAAGGGCCGGCACCGTTAGGTGTAGGCACGATGACCGCTATGGAGCCTACGATGAAGGTAACGAGGGCGCAACCTAAACCGAGGTCGGCGGTGAAGTCGAAGCAGAAGAACGTCAGGTAGTAGTGCAGGAAGTAGCTCACCCAGATGGCCAGCGTGAAGAAGACGAACAACGGGATGTTGCGTACGTCCTTCAGCGAGATGACGCCCTGCCAGATGCCTCGCAACGTCGCGCGTACCTTATCATATATAGACAGTTTTCGCAACAGGAAATGCAGCAGGATGAGGATTGCCACCGCGCAGATAGCCACCACCAGGTAGCCCGCCCACGAAAAGCCATGCAGAATGCTATGCAGATTGGTACCCGTCTTGCGGAAAAACATGCCGAAGGTGCTCATCTCCAGCAGCAGGACGATGGCCGTGATGCCCATCACCAACAGCGAATCAATGGCTCGCTCGGTGACGACGGTGCCCAAAGCCTTGGGGAACGACACGTTGTCGTAGCGCTTCAGCACACCGCAGCGCGTGAACTCACCCACGCGGGGGATGACTAGCGAGGCCGCATACGACAGGAAGATGCTATGGAGCAATACGGAAGTGCGCAGGCGCACACCGTTTCCATCCAATACCGGCTCTAGCGTCTGCCGCCAGCGCCATCCGCGGAACATCTGTGCCAGTATGCCAAGCGGGAACGACAGCAACATCCACGTCCAGTCCATCTCGTCCGTCATGACGTGCAAGATGGTCTGCCAGTCCTCGCCGCGATACATCCAATAGAGGATGCCCGCGCCCAATACCAATGGCATCAGAATCTTCAATATGACACTTCTCGTCTTCATTCCGCCTATCTTCGCGCTGTTTACAGCGCAAAAGTACAACAATTTTGGGAATTATTGGCTTTTTCGCCTCACTTTTTTATATTTATTGTCTAAATGATAGCACATTCCGCTTTTTTTCGTATCTTTGCACCGTCCTCCCTCCACCGATGCACCGACCTCCCTCCGCCGAAATATACCGAAACTCAATGGGAGAGGCCTCGGAGGAAACCCAGAGCAACCCCAGAGCAACCTTAGGGCAACATGCTACCAACGACGGCACAAGAAGATAGGAAGAACGATACAATTTCGAACAACAAAATAAAGAGATTATGGCAAAAGCAACAGGAACCGCTATGGATGGCTATGTTGGTCGTATAAATGGCGCAACAATCTACACGAGGGGCAAAGATACAATCATACGTAAGACACATATCATTCAACCGCATCGGCTCTCGCGTACGCAATTGGTGCTGCGTGAGCGGATTGCTCACAACAACATCCTCTGGCGCAGACTCAAGGCCGCCCACCACACCCATTTCGAGTGTGGCGCGGATGCCTACCGCTGTTTTATGTCGGTCAACAGACTCTCGCCAACGATCTATCTCACCAAAGACATGGTAAGCAACAATACCTCACTACTCCTGCCTGACATGGCTGTAAGTAACGGACCGCTGGCTCCCATCAGCTATCAGTTTGGCGAGGTGGAAGGACAACCGGCATTACTCACCGACCTTACGCCCAAGGACATCTGTAAGGGCGAATATCTGCTCTATGTCGTGCGACAGGAGGTCATACATAGGCAAGGCGAGGAAGACCTGCCACAAGTGCATATCTCCGTTGAGGTTGTTACGCCCTCCATCAGCAACGACGGCACGCTCGCACTCGTGGGTGACCGCTTCGGTGACCCGATGCTGGGCTTTGCTCTTGTACGTATTCAGAATGATCATGTTTCTTCCCAGCACATTATCACCCGTTGCAACTACTACGAACGCTATACCACCGAGGAAGCCTTACTGTCCGCCGCCGAAAGTTACGGCGGACTGACAGATAGAAAATAGTCAAAGAGAGGGCGGAGAAAATATGTAGAATAGGCTTAGAAATGAGAATTTATTCTTATTTCCTTCGTTAAATCGAAAAATTTTCGTACCTTCGCAGGCGAAAGAAACCTTTAAACGAAAAAATACAATGAACGAAATCCAAAATCTGAACCCGCAGTGTATCTGGAAGAACTTCTATGCACTGACACAGGTGCCGCGTCCGAGCGGACATTTAGAGAAAGTACAGCAGTTTCTGCTTGACTTCGGTAAGCAGGCTGGGGTAGAGGCCTTCAAGGATCCCGCAGGGAATATCGTGTTCCGTAAGGCTGCCACACCAGGCTATGAGAACAGGAAGGGCATCATCCTGCAGGCCCACATGGATATGGTGCCGCAGAAGACGCCCGAGTCGAAGCATAACTTCGAGACCGACCCCATCGAACCGTGGATTGACGGTGAGTGGGTGAAGGCCAAGGGTACCACGCTGGGTGCCGACAATGGTCTGGGCGTAGCAGCCATCATGGCCATCATGGAGGACAAGACCTTGAAGCATGGTCCCATCGACGCGCTGATTACGCGTGACGAGGAGACGGGTATGTTTGGTGCCAACGAACTGCCCGAGAACGAATTGCAGGGTGACATCCTGCTGAACCTCGACTCTGAGCATTGGGGTAAGTTTGTCATCGGCAGCGCCGGTGGTATTGACGTCACCGCAACGATGGACTATCAAGAGGCAGACACCGACCCCGAGGATGCTGCCGTGAAGGTGACCATCAAGAACCTGAGAGGCGGACACAGCGGTCTGGAGATTAACGAAGGGCGCGCCAATGCCAACAAACTGATGGTGCAGCTGGTGCGTGAAGCCATCGAAGAGACAGAGGCCCGTCTGGCTTCGTGGAATGGTGGTAATATGCGTAACGCAATCCCCTTCAAGGCCGAGGTGGTGCTGACACTGCCTAAGGAGAATGTTGCTGCGCTGAAGGAAATTGCTGACGACTGGAAGGAAACGTTCAACGACGAGTTCAAGCTCATCGAGCCGCAGGGTGTCGAGGTGATTGTCGAGGAGGTGGCTACGCCAGCCAAAGAGGTTCCCGTAGAGATTCAGGACAATCTGGTGAATGCTATTTACGGTTGTCACGACGGTGTCATCCGCTTTATTCCTGCCTATCCCAGCGTGGTAGAGACCTCGTCGAACCTCGCCATTATCAATATCGGTGAGGGCAAGGCAGCCATCAAGATTCTGGCCCGTTCGAGTCGTGAGGATATGAAGGACTATGTGGCTACCATGCTGGAGAGCTGCTTCAATATGGCAGGCATGAAGGTCGAGACGAGCGGCTCGTATGGCGGATGGGACCCCAATCCCGACAGCGAAATCCTACACCTATTATTAAAAGAATATAAGGAACTGTTCGGCAAGGACGGCATCATTCAGGTGGACCACGCCGGTCTGGAGTGCTCGGTCATCCTGGGTAAGTATCCTTGGTTGGACGTCGTGAGTCTCGGTCCGACGATGAAGTCGCCGCACACCACGCAGGAGCGTGCACTCATTGAGACCATAGCACCTTTCTGGGAACTGCTGAAAAAGACCCTCGAGGATGTTCCGGTTAAAGGTTAATGGTTAAAGGTTAACGGTTAATGATAAAAAAATGCAGATTTGTTTGGCAAATCTGCATTTTTTACGTACCTTTGCCCCCGAATAACCAAAAAAGTAACAAAAAATGGACGATTACCCGGCGAATCATTACAATTCGTAAGGCAGGGGAGCAGCAGGCAAGACCGCTAATCCTCTTGCCGCTAAACTATTTTAAAGGATTAGCAAGATGAAGACTTTCTGGAACACCCAAGGGGGGCTCAGCCAGCTCAGCGAGTGGCAGCCCAACTGCTGGATACAGGTAACGTGTCCGACAGAAGAAGACCAGCAGATGCTGGAGGAGGAGTACAAGATTCCCGACTACTTCCTCTCCGACATCAGCGATACCGACGAGCGTGCCCGTTACGAATACGATGACGGTTGGATGCTCATCATTCTGCGTATTCCCTATGTCAAGGAGATACGCTCGAGGACCCCGTATACCACGGTGCCGCTGGGTATCATCCACAAGCGCGACGTGACCATTACCGTATGCTATTACGAGACGAACATGATGATTGACTTCGTCAGTTTCCAGCAAAAACGCGGTGCGGGATTCACCGACTATGTCGATATGATATTCCGTCTGTTCCTCTCGTCAGCCGTATGGTATCTGAAGCGCCTGAAGCAGATCTCAATGCTCATTGACAAGGCAAAGCGCAACCTGGACCGCGAAGTGAACAACGAAAGTCTGATTGGTCTGAGTCGTCTGCAGGACTCGCTGACCTACTTCAACACCTCCATCCGAGGCAACGAGACGCTGCTGTCGAAGTTGAAGTTCAAGCTGCAGATTGACGAATTGGACGCCGACCTCATTGAGGATGTCAACATCGAGATGACGCAGGCCCGCGAGACGACGAACATCTATTCGAACATCTTGGAGTCAACGATGGATACTTACCAGTCGATTATCAACAATAACATGAACACTATCATGCGTACGTTGACGTCGGTGACCATTATCCTCATGTTGCCGACGTTGGTGGCATCATTCTTCGGCATGAACCTTGTCAACGGTATGGAGAATAGTCCCATAGGATTTGTCGTCGCCATCATCATTTCGGTGCTCATTTCGGTCATCTCACTGCTTGTTTTCCGTCACAAACGACTGATTTAACCACTTTTTTCAAAAAAAATTAGGTGGTTTCAGATTTTATTGCTAATTTTGCCGAATACTTGGCAAAATGGCCGGATTTGTATTACATGAACTAAAACATTTTTAATGATGGACTCTCTAGAAAAAACTCCCATCGAGGAGCAGACCGTAGAACAAAACGCAGTGGAAACCCCAGTCGAGCAGACCGCAGAGGTTGTTGAAGTTCCAGAAACTCCAGAAGTTTCGGAAACTTCCGAGAATGTGGAAGCTCCCGTAGAGGCTGAACGCAAGCAGTATCAAACAAAGAAAGAGGTGTTGGAGCGCGTACGTGAGATAGCTCATGGCGACGAAGCACCCCAGAAGGAGGAGGTTGACTACCTGAAGACCGCCTTCTACAAGTTGCATATTGCCGAGCGCGAGGCACGCCTGAAGGACTATATCGACGCTGGCGGCGACCCTGAGCAGTATCAGATTACCCCTGACGAGCTGGAGGAAGCTTTCAAGGCTGAGATGGGTGTTATCAAGGAAAAGCGTCAGAAGCTGTTCAAGGAGCAGGAGCAGGAGAAACAGGTGAACCTGGAAAAGAAGCTCGCCATCATTGAAAAGATCAAGGCAATGGTTACCTCGCCCGAGGAAGCCAATAAGTCGTATAAGGATTTCAAGGCTCTGCAGGACGAGTGGAAAGAAATCAAGAACGTACCTGCCGAGAAGGCCAACGAGCTGTGGCGTAACTATCAGCTGTATGTAGAGCAGTTCTACGATTTGCTGAAGTTGAACAGTGAGGCTCGTGAGTACGACTTCAAGAAGAATCTGGAGTTGAAGACGAAGTTGTGTGAGGCAGCAGAAAAGCTGGCAGACGAGCCGGATGTCATCAGTGCGTTCCACCAGTTGCAGAAGCTGCATCAGGAATATCGCGAAATAGGTCCTGTCAGCAAGGAGTTGCGCGAGGAGATATGGAACCGCTTCAAGGCGGCATCCACCGTTATCAACAAGCGTCACCAGCAGCATTTTGAAGGCATGCGTGCCAAGGAAGAAGACAATCTGGCAAAGAAGACCGCTCTTTGTGAGAAGGTAGAGGCTATTGCCGCTGAGGAGAACAAGACGGGTTCGGACTGGGAGCGTCATACGAAGGAGATCATCGAGTTGCAGGCTGAGTGGAAGACCATCGGTTTTGCTCCTCAGAAGATGAACGTCAAGATTTTCGAGCGTTTCCGTGCTGCGTGTGATGATTTCTTTGGACGCAAGGCAGAATATTTCCGTACGCTGAAGGAGAATTTCAAGGAGAATGCCGAGAAGAAGCGTGCACTCATCGAGAAAGCGAAGGCGCTGCAGGATTCTACCGAATGGAAATCGACGGGCGACAAGCTCATCAACCTTCAGAAGGAATGGAAGACCATCGGTATGGTTCCCAAGAAATTGGGCGACCAACTGTGGGAGGAGTTCCTCGGTGCCTGCAACAAGTTCTTCGAGGCCCGCAAGGCCGCTGGCGGTGGAACACGTAGTGACGAGCGCGAGAATTTGGAGAAGAAGCGTGATGTCATCGAACGTCTGAAGGCCGCTGCCGAAGAGGCTGGTGAAGGTTTGCAGGAGAAAGTGCAGCAGCTCGTTGAGGAGTATCAGGCTATTGGTCATGTTCCCTTCAAGGAGAAGGATAAGTTGTATGAGGAGTATCATGCCGTGCTCGACAAGCTTTACAAGGAACTGAACATTTCCGTTGCCAAGCGTCGCCTGACGAAGTTCAAGGATAACCTCAAACAGGTTGCCGAGCGTGGTGAGAATGCTCTCGACAGCGAGCGCGCACGTCTGATGCGTCAGTATGAACAGCTGAAACAGGAGGTGCAGACCTACGAGAACAACCTTGGTTTCCTCAATGCTTCGTCGAAGAAGGGTAATTCGCTCATTGACGAGATGAACCGCAAGGTGCAGAAGTTGAAGGATGAGGTGCAGCTGGTACGTGAAAAGATCAAGGCTATTGACGCTGAGAACGCCAATAAGGAATAAAAGAAAGAGGGTGTCAACATCAAATTGACACCCTCTTATTTTTTCATATCGTTTAGAATTGAGGCATGGTCGTGTCGTCGTTTTGGCGTACGGCCATGCATTCCATTTCTACCAACCATCCCGGACGGCATACTGCAGCGTGGGTGATGACACAGGGCTTGCCGGGGAAACGCTCCTCGAAGAGGTTGCGCACCAGTTCGTAATCGGACACGTCGCGCAGATAGACAATCATGTGGGCCACATCGTCGTAGGTGCAATTAGCCTCCTTCAACAGCGCCTCTACGTTCTCCCAAAGGCGCTGTGTCTGACGCTCTATATCCTTGGGGAACATGATCTCACCCTTGTTATTGATGCTCGCCGTACCTGAGATGAAGACGTGAGTGCGGTCACCATAGTCCACACGCGTGCCACGCTCGAAACTGACACCATAGTCGCTAGTGCGGTTCAGGTGCGTAGGAGCATAAAGATGGTGTATCTGCTCGGGTTGGATACCGGCAATGCCGTAATTGTCCATCTGCGTCAGTACGTTAGGATCCTGCTGGCGTCCACCAATACCTGTTGAGGCAATGAAATGCGTATGCTGCGTCAGTCCCTGGGTGAAGAACACCTGATTGCGAGCTCTGACGACACCACCGTAGTTCAGGTCGATATCGTTGACGAACAGCCATGTGCGGATGCAGTTATCTGACAGTTTACAACCCTCTTCAGCCAACTGCATGATGTACTCGTTGAACAAGAGGCGCATCTGGTATTCTGAGTTTGCTGCCAGGTTGCAGGCACTGCCGTTCCACAGGTGGCGGAACTGTCCGTGACGTACTTCATAGAGTCCGCTTCTGGCAACTCCCGTCTGTACCCCCGTCATCAGATATACCCACAACGCCACTTTTGTACCGTCGAGGGGTGCTTGTTGGATGACGCTCTTGGCACATGGGGTCATATCCGAAGCGAATATGTCCTCAGCCTGATTGGCAGCGTCACTTAGGAAGTAACGCTTGAACACTGCCTGCGGACGGCCTGGAAGCTGGTCCAGCAAACCATTGTATGCGTCCATCACTGCCTCTAACTGTTTGGCATACGTCAGTCCCTTTTTGCTGACGTGAATCATCACGTGATATTCCTTCACCTCCGTGCCGTTGTCAAAGCAGAACACCTCGGCACGAGCATTTTCAAAGTCTATTTTTGATAGTTGCTTGTCCATTGTTTTTTCTTTTCGCCGCCAAAGGTACAAAAAAGTGAGCACATAACAAAATAAAAATGTTTTTTATTTCTTTTTGTCGACTATAAGTGCTATCTTTGCAACAAATATACACGGCAACAACAAAAATGGAACACAAATATCGCTTTTTTTTAATATTCGCCATGCTGCTCATGACGAGTTTGTCACTGAACGCACAAGACCTGCCGACGGACGGACCATTGACGCTGCGACCTTTGCTGCAACAATTGGGCGAACGTCTGCTGAAAGGTAAGACGGGGGCCATTGTAGCCATCAATCCTGCCAATGGTGAGATACTCTGTCTGGCGACGAACACCCCTCAGGGTAGTGATGTCCGTCAGGCCATCGGGAAACCACAGGCTCCTGGTTCGACATTTAAGACGGCGCAGGCACTGGTAATGCTTTCTGAGGGCAGTATCACTCCAGAGACCGCTGTGAAGTGTGAGAATGGCGTGACGGATGGTAATATCAAGGTGGGTTGTCATCAGCACCGCTCACCGCTGAAACTGAAGGATGCGCTGGCACAGTCGTGCAACACGTGGTTCCTGATGACGTTCGCTTCGATGATCAACGATGACTTTATGTATGAGACGCGTGACGAGGCTATCACGACTTGGCGCAGTTATATGCAGTCGATGGGACTGGGTGGTCCTATGCATATCGATATTGCTGGTGAACAGGGTGGTCTGTTGGCTGGTGCCGACTACCTGAACCGTCGCTATCCGAAGGGCTGGGACGGAAAGACCATCTGGTGGGCAGGTATGGGGCAGGGTGACGTCACGCTGACGCCCTTGCAGTTGTGCAACCTCGCTGTTACCATTGCCAATAGGGGCTGGTTCTACGTGCCGCATATCCATAAGGACACGAAGAACCAGCGTTATCTCACCCGTCGTCAGACGAAGGTGGTGCCAGAAGCTTATGCACCTGTTGTGGAGGGTATGCGCCTGGCCGTAGAGAAGGGTACAGCTGCCGGCATCCGCACCACGTATCCTATTTGTGGCAAGACGGGAACTGTCGAGAATCCTGGTGCCGACCATTCGGCATTCATCGCCTTTGCACCGATGAACGACCCAAAGATTGCCGTCAGTGTGTATGTCGAACACGGAGGTTTCGGTGCCGACCTCGCCGCTCCGATGGCTGCACTCATCATTGAACAATATCTGAAGGGTAAGCTTTCTACTCAGTCCGAAGCGCGCGCCAAACGCCTCGAAGCCAAAATCATCAATCAAACGCGACCTGTTTCGCAATAGCTGTAGTAGGCTCCGTCAGTGATGATGACGTGATCGAGAAATTTGATGCGCATCAGCTGGCAGGCGCGTTGGATGCTGGTAGTCAGGTCGTTGTCCATTGAACTGGGACGCAACGAACCTGAGGGGTGATTATGGCAAATGGCTAGCATGGTTGCATTGGCGAGTACAGCCTCGCGGATGATGATACGAATGTCGACTGCCGTCTCTGTGATACCTCCGTGCGAGATACGTATCTGTTTGATGAGGCGGTGGTTTTGGTTCATGAGCAACAACCAGAACTCTTCGACGTCAAGGTCCTGCAATTGTGGATGCATGTAGTTGTAGATGAGGGTTGCCGTGCCTAAGTCGGGTCGTTCCTCGGGTTTTCCACTTTGTCGACGTTTGCCCAGTTCGCAGGCAGCAAGGATGGTGATAGCCTTTGCCTCTCCTACGCCATTATATCGGCAAAGGTCGCGAATGGTGAGTTTTCCCAAGGTATTTAGGTTGTTGTTGCAGTCAGCAAGAATATGCCTCATCAGCGTGACGGCATCTTCCTTCGTGGATCCTGAACCAACCAGTATGGCCAATAACTCGGCATCAGTCAGTGCCGACGGACCGAGCCGCATGAGTTTCTCGCGTGGACGGTCTTCCTCTGCCCACTGGTTGATGTTCAGCTTATCCATGCTTTTTCGTAAACAACGACTCCAGGAAGCCTACGCCATAGCCAATGAGTTGGATGAAGGCTGCCGGAATGGATTTGAGTCCCACCATCACACTCTTGTTGCGGATAGTGGAGTCGATGAAGATTAAAGCACAATATAATATAAGAGGAATAAGTGCCAGACAGCTCATCCACAGACCTACCTGCTGGTACCAATGCTCTTCAGGACGAAGCCATACGCCAAAGTTGAACAACCCCTCGCCTACCAACCAGCATAGGAATAGGAAGACAACGCCTATCGTAAAGACTGCAGGAAGGGCGTGAACGGGCTTGAGAGCTTCAGGATATTTGCGCCAGAGGTTGATGCGGGCATAGCCGCTGTTATAGACCTGTCGCCAGAACTTACGGAAATCCGTACGGCGTTTGTGCCACAGCCAAGCCTCAGGGAACAGACGACAGCTGTATCCGTTCTTATAGATGCGAAGGCTGAAGTCGATGTCCTCACCATAGAGCGACATTTTGGAAAAACGCTCTGTCGTGAATCCACCTAACTGTTGATACACCTCACGACGTACGCCGAGGTTGAACGAACGGGGATAGAACTTTTTGTCGAGTTGTTTTTTACCACCACGAATGCCGCCCGTCGTAAAGAACGAGGTCATAGCATACGAAATGGCTTTCTGAATGTCAGAGAACGACTCGTGGGCAGCATCAGGACCGCCCCAGGCGTCCGTAGGCTGGTGTTTTAGTTCGTCGTCGATAGCCTGCATAAAGCCCGGAGGAGTAACGGCATCGGAGTCGAGAATGATGACATACTCGCCCTGAGCACGTTCTACGCCATAGTTGCGGCTTTGTCCTGGACCGCTGTTCTCCTTGAAGTAATAATGCAAATCAAGGATGTTTGCGTATTTGTCGCAAACATCCTTGCAGGGAATCTGTGAACCGTCTTCCACTATCACCACCTCGAAGTCCTTAAGAGTCTGTGAGCTAAGGCTCTCCAGCAACTCGTCCACTTCGTCAGGACGGTTGAAGACTGGTACGATAATGGAATATCTCATTACTCCTTAGCGCGAGCCAGATAAGAACCGTCGCGGGTGTCAACCTGAATGAGGTCACCCTCGTTGATGAACAGGGGAACGCGAACCTCAACACCAGTCTCCAGCGTAGCGGGCTTCAGGGTGTTGGTAGCGGTGTCGCCCTTGATACCAGGTTCAGAGTGGGTCACCTTCAGGATGGTCTTAACGGGCATCTCAGCATAGAGGATAGTACCGTCGGTAGTGTCGCTGACAACTGATACGACGTCGCCTTCCTTCATGTACTCATGACCGATAACGAGGTCGTTGGCGATGGGAATCTGCTCGAAAGTCTCCTGATTCATGAAGATGCGGCCTTCC
>ONKX01000034.1 GCA_900318555.1 uncultured Prevotellaceae bacterium
GGCCTCGACGAACATCATCGACGCCATCAGCCATCAGCCGGGCGTGAGCCAGTTGACGACGGGCGGCAGCATCTCGAAACCCATCATCCGCGGACTGGGATACAACCGCGTGGTGGTGATGAGCGAGGGCGTGCGCCAGGAAGGTCAGCAATGGGGCGACGAACACGGCGTGGAGGTCGATGGCAGCAGCGTGGGCAGTATCGAGATACTGAAGGGTCCGGCATCGTTGATGTACGGCTCGGACGCGATGGCCGGTGTGGTCATCATGCATGCGCAACCGACGTTGCCCGAGGGCGACATGAGGGCCAACGTCAGCACGGAATATCAGACGAACAACGGACTGTTCGGCTATTCGCTGCAGATGGCCGGCAACCAGAAAGGTTTTGTGTGGGACGCGCGCTGGAGTCAGAAGATGGCGCACGAATATAAGAATAAGTACGACGGCTACGTGCCTGGATCGCAGTTCCGCGAACAGGCAGGGCGCCTGATGCTGGGTGTGAACAAAGGGTGGGGGCACTCGCGACTGACAGCAACGGCCTACCACCTGACGCCGGGCATTATTGAGGGCGAGCGCGACCTGGAGACGGGCGAACTGGAACATGAAGAAGGATGGACGGGGCATCAATACGGCAAGTCGCTGCCCTTCCAGCAGGTGAAACACTACAAGGCCGTGTGGGACAATGCGCTGAACCTCTCGTCGGGCTATCTGAAAGCCATCATCGGCTATCAGCAGAACCGCCGTCAGGAGTATGAGGAGTCAATGGACGACTACGAGCTGTATTTCAAGCTGCACACGCTGACCTACGACGTGCGATACATCACCAACGAATGGAACGGATGGAAGCTATCGACGGGTATCGGCGGCATGTATCAGACGTCGAAGAACGAGGGCGAGGAATACCTCATTCCCGACTACCGGCTGTTTGACTTCGGACTCTATGCCACCGCGACGAAGACGCTTAGTGACCGATGGACGCTGAATGGCGGCGTGCGCTACGACCACCGCCGACTGCATGGCGACGAACTCATGGAGTACGCGCCACTTCAATGGTGTGACGGGTAGCGTCGGTGCCGTCTTCAACGTGAACGACAACCTGAACATCAAGCTGAACGTGGCCCGTGGTTTCCGTACACCGAACATGAGCGAACTGGCGTCGAACGGTGTTCACGAGGGCTCTGTCCGCTACGAGCTGGGCAACCAGCAGTTGAAGGCGGAATACAGTCTGCAGGCCGACCTGGGCGTGGACTTCACGTCGCGCTACGTCTCGGCACAGCTGGCACTCTTTGCCAACCGCATAGACAACTGCTACCTGACCTACGCCTACACGCAGGGTGACGCGCGGCTGCTGGGCTTCGAGGCCGGTGTGGACGTTCACCCCATCCACTCGGTGCACTTCTCCAACACCTTCTCCTATGTCGATGCGCAGCTGTTAAACGCCGATATCACTACGAAATACCTGCCTTTCACCCCTGCGCCCAAATGGACGTCGGAGCTGAAATGGGAGTTGCAACACCACTCGCACAGCACGGTCAGTACGCACGCCATGCATGAGTACCGCCACGATCATCCCAAGAGCGGATTGGCACTCAACAATCTCTACGTTGCCGCTGGGCTCGACTGCTATCTGCGTCAGTCGCACGTCTATGTTGCTGACAACACCGAGACTCCGACGCCCGGCTATGCCTTGCTCTCGCTCTCGGCAGGCACCGACATTCAGGTGAAAGGCAAGAAGATAGCCGAGCTGTATGTTACTGCCGACAACCTGCTGAACAAGGCCTACCAGAACCATCTGAGCCGACTGAAATATGCCGACATGAATGTGGTCACGGGGCGCCGAGGGGTCTATAACATGGGGCGCAACGTTACGTTCAAGGTGGTGGTACCAATCAATTTATAAATGAAAGAACCAAAAAAAATTCGTTTTTCTTTGGTTTTTTGCTTACAAATTTATAATTTTGCAGGCGAATATGGCAATCTGGTGGCTGATGCCGCCTGATGTAAGGGAATCCGGTGAGAGTCCGGGACTGTTCCTGCAGCTGTAATCCCCCGTAGAAAGGGTCTGCTTGTATAACGCCACTGCAAACGTTGAACGTTGAACATTGAACGTTGAACATTAAGCGGGAAGGTAAGGCAGACTGGGGAAAGTCAGAAGACCTGCCTATAATTGGAAAGTACGTCCGCTCAGGAGTTAGCGGTGCGGAAAGAGTAGAGACGATGAAGAAAGTAATGGCTATTGGCCTTTGGCTGTTAGCGTCATGCGCTATGGCGCAGACGGACATCTGGCGTCAGGACAGCATTCAGGAGGTGGTAGTGACGGGTACTGGTACGCGTCACCTGCTGAAGGATGCGCCCGTGCAGACGGAGGTCATCACACAACAGATGCTGAGTCAGTATGGCGGCAAGAGTCTGGAGGAGATCCTCGCAGGCCTGACGGCGTCGTTTGCCTTCAACGAGGGCGACATGGGCTCGCAGATGCAGCTGAACGGACTGGGCAATAGCTATATCCTGATATTGGTGGACGGCAAGCGCATCCATGGCGATGTGGGCGGTGAGAACGACCTGGGACTGATTGACCCGCAGAACATCGAGAAGATAGAGATTGTGAAGGGTGCGCAGAGTGCGCTGTACGGTAGCGACGCGATGGCCGGCGTCATCAACATCATTACGAAGAAGCACAACGAGGCTGGTTTCTATGTGGACAACAGCACGCGCTACGGCACACATAACGACCTGCGCCAGCATAACACGGTGGCATTCACCCTGGGCAAATTCAATAGCCAGACGAACTTCCAGCTGCAACGCAACGACGGATGGCAGAATACCGCCGAGGAATGGGCCGAGGGCGTGGTGCTGACGGACAGTAGGAACAAGACGGTGAACGAATACCGCAACTGGCAGGTGGCCGAACGACTGACCTATCAGCCGATGAAGGGACTGGAGCTGTATGCCGAGGGTTCGTATTATAAGAAGAATATCCTGCGTCCGCAGAACGGCCGTCACCCCAGTTGCGACGTCTATACCTACGACCTGCGCTACAACAATGCGTCGGCATCGGTGGGCGGCAAGTGGAATAATATCACGCTGGATGTGGACTGGAACAAGCACGCCTACTATTACGACTATACGGCGAAGCACTACGACTACGTGTTATTGCAGGGCGAGGAGTATGGCGACCAGAACGGCGAGTGGTTCTCGGTGGCGATGATGCCTGGTCAGAGCAAGTTACAAAGCGACCAACAGCGCGTGATGGCACAGTTGAAGGGCATCTTTAATCTGCCTTACGACAATATGCTGAATGCCGGTGCGGAGTACCGCTACGACTACCTGAAAGCTCCCGAGCGCACGGAGACGGGAACGGCTGACGACTGGACGGGTGCCGTGTATGTGCAGGACGAGTGGAACCACCTGAAATGGCTGAACATCACCGCTGGTCTGCGTCTGGTGGACAATCATAACTTCGGATTCCGTCTGACGCCGAAGGTTAGCACGATGGCCTCCGTCGGCGATTTCCGCTTCCGTCTGGGTTGGAGTCAGGGCTTCAAGACGCCTACCGTCAAGGAGCTGCACTACCGCTATCTCCACATCATGGGCAGCAGCACGTTCTTCAATATCGGCAACGTGAACCTCGACCCCCAGACAAGCAACTATTACTCTGCCAACGTGGAGTATCGCGGCCGGCGCTTTACGGCAGCCGTTACGGGGTATCTGAACAAGCTCGACCGGATGATAGCACTGGTGAACGTGTCGGAAAGCGAGATTCCGCCGGGCGTGACCCAAGCCTATATGGGCGACGGCAGTACGAAGGTTCAGGCGCGCATGTATAAGAATATGGATGACGCGCGCACGAGTGGTGTCGATGTCACGCTGTCGTACCGGTTGTTGCCGGAACTGACGCTGAACGGTGCCTACAGCTATCTCGACACGAAGGCCCACCTGTATGATGAGAAGACGGACCGCATGACGACTGTCGTCATCGACGGCACGGCTCACCATAAATGGAGTGCTTCGGCATTGTACAGCCATGCGTTCACTCCCGCGTATAAGTTGGGTGTGAGCCTCTCGACGCGTGGTAGCAGCAAGCGCTACTACCAGAACAACGGCGACGGCAAGGGCTATCAGATATGGCGCATCAGCACGACGCACGATTTTCCGTTCAAGGCTTCAAAGTTCAAAATTCAGGCTGTTAGGCTGGAGTTTGGTGTAGACAACATCTTCAACTACGTCGACCGCACCATGCATCCCTACCATCTGGGTACCAACACGTCGGGTACGACGGTATATGGGACATTCAGCATCAAATTCAGTGGCGGCAAGAGAGTTAAACAAAATAATATTTTATCCACTAAACAAAACAACAATGATGAACAAGATTAAAACTTTTATCCTGGCTGCAGTGGCTTTCGCACTGGTAGCCCCCGCATTCACCGCTTGTAGTAGCAGTGACGACGACAACAAGAAGGACAACATCGTGTCCGAGTACACCATCAACGACAATCTGGTGGCTGCCAAGAAGGCTCAGTCGAAGAAGGACGTGGCCGTGCTGTTGGTGGCATTCGGCTCTACTTGGGACAACGCTTTCAAGGCATTCGACAAGACTATTGCCGCCTATGAGGCTGCATTCCCTCAGGCTGATGTCTACATGAGTTTCTCGAGCGACATCTGTATCAACCGCGCCAGTGCCGGTGAGAATGTCGACGACAACGGCAACATCGTGAAGCGCGACTATTACGAGCCCCGCTATCTGTTGCACGCCATCGGTAAGGCAAAGTACAGCAAGATCTATGTGCAGTCGTTGCAGGTCATTCCCGGTGAGGAGTTTGCTGCCGTCGTGGCTTCGGTCAAGAAGTTTATGAACAATGGTTACATTGCCGATGCTCACCTCGACGACGACTATCTGGCTAAGTTGTCTTCTACCGAATCCATTTTCCTCGGCATGCCTCTGCTGAACGATCCCGATGCCGACATTCCCTCAGTTGCCCAGCAGTTGAACGCACTCTACAAGACTGAGGCCTCTCAGGGTGTTGTCGCTTTCATGGGTCACGGTAATCCCGACAACTACGACACCTTCAAGGCTAACGTCCGCTACAGTCAGCTCGAGGAAGAACTGCAGAAGTTCAGCCCCAACTATTTCGTAGGTACTGTTGATATGCCCGACAACTACAAAGAGAATGTGTTGGAGCGCATGCAAGAGGCCGGTCTCACCAATGGCAAGATGTATCTGCACGCCCTGATGTCTATTGCCGGTGACCATGCTCACAACGATATGGCCGGTGAAGGCGACGAGTACTGGAACCCGATGGCTCCTGAGAGCGAGGACGTCAGCTGGTATGAGTTCTTCAGCCACGCAGGCTATGAGACAATCGTTCCCAAGGCTGGCAAGCACCCGCAGGGTCTGTTGGAACTGGACGGTGTAAGAAACGTGTGGATTGACCACACCAAGAAGGCCGAGTTCCTGGAGGACGCTTACCACAGCATGTATCCGGAAGAATAAACACGAACCTTTTGGCTCAAAATATATACGTGTATTATTATATAAGTTAGTCATAAAGGAGATTTGTCGCGATGACAAGTCTCCTTTTCTAGTTCAAAAATAAAAGACGGCAATAATGCAGGGATAAAAAAAATTAAAAAATTTGGTTTTTCGTTCGTTTTATCAACTTTCTTACGCTCAGAAATGAAAATTTATTCTCATTTCCTTCGCTAAATCGAAATTTTACACTATCTTTGCAACCGATTTTATTAGTTAAGTCTCTTGTCGCACCCTCGTGCAGGGTGGGAGCGGACAGCAAGAGGACGGCTCTCGGGTTAGGGCTGGCATGGTCTGCAGGGATATGTATAACATTTAAATTTTTAAGCTAATATGGCAGAAATGAATTTTGGTGGCGTTATGGAAACTGTAGTCACCAGCAAGGAGTTCTCTTTGGAGAAAGCACGTGAAGTATTGAAGGATGAGGTTATCGCCGTCATCGGTTATGGTGTTCAGGGTCCCGGACAGGCTTGTAACCTGCGCGACAATGGTTTCAACGTCATCGTTGGACAGCGTCAGGGTAAGACTTATGACAAGGCTGTGGCTGACGGTTGGGTACCTGGCAAGACGCTCTTCAGCATCGAGGAGGCCGCCGAGAAGGGTACTATCCTCTGCATGTTGCTCTCTGACGCTGGTCAGATGCAGCAGTGGCCCACTATCAAGAAATATCTGAAGCCCGGCAAGACGCTGTACTACAGCCACGGCTTCGCCATCAACTGGAACGACCGCACAGGTGTTGTTCCTCCCAAGGATATCGACGTCATCATGGTAGCTCCTAAGGGTTCTGGTACCAGCCTCCGCACGATGTTTTGCGAGGGTCGCGGACTGAACTGCTCGTATGCCGTTTATCAGGACGCTACGGGTAAGGCTAAGGAGAAGACACTGGCCTTTGGTATCGGTATCGGTGCAGGTTACCTGTTTGAGACGACTTTCCAGCGTGAGGCTACCTCTGACCTGACTGGTG
Source organism: uncultured Prevotellaceae bacterium (assembly GCA_900318555.1). Taxonomy (GTDB): domain Bacteria; phylum Bacteroidota; class Bacteroidia; order Bacteroidales; family Bacteroidaceae; genus Prevotella. The sequence goes on from ONKX01000034.1 coordinate 6,493, forward strand.
AGCGTGGTTCGTTGATGGGTGCTATCCAGGGCTTGCTGCTGGCTCAGTATGAAGTGCTCCGTGAGAATGGTCACACACCTTCTGAGGCCTTCAACGAGACCGTTGAGGAGCTCACTCAGAGCCTTGGCCCGTTATTCGGTGCTAAGGGTATGGACTGGATGTATGCCAACTGCTCGACCACCGCTCAGCGTGGTGCATTGGATTGGGCTCCCCGTTTCCACGATGCTATCAAACCCGTCATGGAGTGGCTGTACTACTCAGTAAAGACCGGCAACGAGGCTCAGATTACCATCGACGCCAACTCTAAGCCCGACTATCGTGCCGGACTGGAGAAGGAACTGGAGGCCATGCGCAATCAGGAGATGTGGCGCGCTGGTGAGACCGTTCGTAAGCTGCGTCCTGAGTATCAGGAAGACTAAATGAGGTCTGATGTAAGACGTAAGAAGTAAGATTTTCATGGAGAATCTTGAACAGATAACCCGCCTTGTGTGTCAAGTGGCACGCGAGGCGGGTGCTTATATAAGAAAGGAACGCGCGAGCTTTTCGGTAGAGAAGGTGGAGCGCAAACACGCCCACGACTATGTGTCGTATGTGGACAAGGCTTCGGAGACGTTTATCGTCAGCAAACTGCGTGAGATAGTGCCCGAGGCGGGATTTATCACAGAAGAGGGGACGACGAAGAAGGAAGAAGGTTCAGCCATCAGCCCTCAGAACTCAGACCTCACGTGGGTGGTTGATCCATTGGACGGTACCACGAACTTCATACACGGCTTTGCACCCTATGCCGTCTCGATAGCCTTGTGTAAAGGTAGGGAGATTGTTGTTGGCGTAGTTTATGAAATCGTCAGCGACGAATGTTTCTATGCCTGGCAAGGTGGGGGTGCATGGGTGAATGACAAGCCTTTGCACGTAGGCAAGAGCGAGATCAACGATGCGCTGTTGTGCTTGCAGTTGCCGTATAACAGCGACGCGTATAAGCCTGTCATCAAACGACTTATCGACCATTTCTATGGCAATGTCGGCAGTATCCGCATGATTGGTTCTGCGGCCATTGCATTATGCTATGTCGCTGCAGGAAGGTTGGACGCCTATGCTGAGCGATACATCGGACAGTGGGACTACATGGCCGGTGCACTCATCGTGAAAGAGGCTGGGGGTCGCGTCACCAACTATGATGGCGAGGACTATTTCATGGAAGGTGACAGCGTGGTAGCCACGAACGGTATTGTGCATCAAGCGTTGCAGGATGCCGTCAGAGAGGCACAAGATGCTTGTTAGACAATTGTGATAAATCCGTCGTCCTGACGGATTTTTTCATTCTCAATTAGGGTTTTGAGTGCAGCGTTGAGCTTTTCCACAGGCAATTGCAGGCGGTAGAGCTCGGTGATGTGGTGGCGCTGACGGTCGGGCAGCAGGGCGAGAATCTGCTGGCAGGCATCGTGCTGCTCTGCAGGAGTCATCGGCTGACCGTGTTCATGGAGACAGACGTCGCACTGGCCGCAATCCTTTGTGGTCTCCTCGCCAAAATATTCGAGCAGTATGCGACTGCGACAACGGTCTGTCGTTTGTGCGTAGTTCGTCATAGCCTCGATGCGCTTGCGGTATTGTTCCTGACGGTCCTCGTAGATGGCGCGTGGCAGTAGGATGTGTTCCTTGTCCTCGCGACGCTGCAAGTAGCGGATATAGGGCACTTGTTTGCGGGGAATAAAGCTGATGAGATGGCGCAGCGACAGGGCTTTCAGAATGTCGTAAGCCACGGGTTGGGGGATTCCGGCCTGCTGGGCAATGACGCTCTCGTCAACGTAGCCGTAGTCGGCAAAGAGTCCGCCATAGTTACGCAGAAGGGCAACGATGACGCGTTCCTCGACGGGTGTCACCTGTTCGAGGCGGTAGAGTTCGTCGCGACTGACCAGAAAGCGCACGCGGGCTTCGTGGTCGGCATCTTGGTCGTAGTCGATATAGCCTGCGCGCATGAGGATCTGCAGGGCGGAATGGACGCGGATGGGGAAATGGTGGAAACGCTGGCAGAACTCCTCGATGTTGAACTCGCGGTTGACACCATAACCGTCGCCGGTGGCAATCTGGTAGTAGTAGGCCAGATGTTCGTACACCTCTTTAATATATTCGCGCGGGGGGAAGGTGTCGTCGACGCGCTTCGATAGTTTGCCGTTGTCGCTGCCATTGAAGAGCAGGATGGCACGGGCGGGCTGACCGTCGCGTCCGGCACGACCAGCCTCCTGGAAATAGGCCTCGATGGAATCGGGACTATCGTAGTGGATGACCAGACGGACATCGGGCTTGTCGATGCCCATACCGAAGGCGTTGGTGGCTACCATGACACGCACGCGGTCGTGTTGCCAGTCGCGCTGGCGACGGTCCTTGTCGGCATGGTCGAGTCCGGCATGATAGAAAGTGGCCGATAGTCCTGCGTCGGAGAGGTGTTCGGCAATCTCGCGGGCATGGCGACGGCTGCGCACATAGACGATGGCTGAGCCTGTCGTCTCGCTGAGCAAACGCACCAGTTCGCCGTATTTGTCGGGGGCGTAGTGAACGAGATAGGCAAGGTTTTTGCGTTCGAAGGACATGCGGAACACGGCGAAAGCGTGTTTCCCAGCGCTTGTGGATTCGGGGGAACCGAATCCCGCGGACAGCTTCGCGCAAATGTCGTCGACGACCTGTGGCGTGGCGGTAGCCGTCAGTGCCAGCACGGGTACGTCGGGATGAATGTTGCGGATGTTGGCGATTTCGAGATACGACGGTCGGAAATCGTAGCCCCATTGCGAGATGCAGTGTGCCTCGTCGACGGTGATGAAACTCACCTGCATGTGGCGTAGCTTGGTCTGAAAGAGACTGCTTCCCAGGCGTTCGGGCGAGACGTATAGGATCTTGGTATTTCCCAAGATGCAGTTCTCCAGCGTGCGCATGACGTCGTCGTGCTGCATGCCGCTATAGATAGCTGCCGCCTGTATATTGAGCTGGCGCAGGTGGTGCACCTGGTCCTTCATGAGTGCGATGAGGGGCGTGATGACGATGCAGACACCCACCTTGGCCATTGCCGGCACCTGAAAGGTGATGGATTTTCCACCACCCGTAGGCATCAGTCCCAGCGTATCATGACCCGCACCGATGGACTCGATGATGTCACGCTGGATGCCGCGAAAATCGTCGTAGCCCCAGTAGCGCTTGAGGATATCTTGATACTTACTCATCCTCCGAGGGACGTATATCCTCTATCTGCAGCTGTACCTCGCCACGCTTGTAGGTATTCTCCTCGATGGTGTAGACAATGTCGAACGAGCGTTTCGACTTGATATAGCGTGCTGCTGCCGACTGTCCGAAAGCGATGCCGTTCATGACCACTGCCGACTTGGAGTCGACGAGTTCGAGTTTGATATGCTCCTGGTGGCGACCAACGACTTTCGACGTACCATAGTCATAGACGTTACGCGTCAAGAACAACGGTTTCTCGTTGGCAGGTCCGTGGGGAGCCAGCTTCTTCAGCTCGTTGAGCAGGCGTTTGTTGACTTGGTGAAAGTCCACTTCGGCATCAATGTCCAGCGTCTGTTGCGTCTGTTCGGGCATGATATGGTTGCTGACATATTCCTGGAAACGACGACGGAACTCCGGGATGTTCTCCTGACGGAGCGTCAGACCTACGGCATAGGTGTGACCACCGAAGTTTTCGAGCAGGTCGCGACACGACTTGATAGCCTCGTAGATGTCGAAGCCTGCCACCGAACGGGCAGAACCCGAGGCAACGCCGTTGATGATAGTCAACACGACAGTAGGACGGAAGTAGAGCTCCGTCAGTCGTGAGGCAACGATACCCACCACGCCTTTCTTCCAGTCCTGGTCGTAGAGCACGATGGATTTCTGGTGTTGCTGGCTTTCCAGTCGCGACACAATTTCGTTGGCCTCTTCCGTCATCTGTTTGTCGACGTCGCGGCGTTGGTCGTTATACTCATTGATGCGCGTGGCTTCCGTCAATGCCTTCTTCAGGTCTTTCTCCACCAACAGGGTAACCGTTTCGGTACCGTTCTGCATGCGTCCTGAGGCGTTGATGCGCGGCCCAATCTTGAACATGATGTCACTCATGGTCAGTTCACGACCTGTGAGTCCGCAGATCTCGATGATGGCCTTCAGACCTATTGACGGACTAATGTTCAGTTGCTTCAGCCCGTGGAAGGCGAGAATACGGTTCTCACCGTCGATAGGTACCATGTCGGCTGCTATGCTCAGTGCACAGAAGTCGAGTAGGGGTATCAATCGCGAGAAGGGGATGCCGTTGTTCTTGGCAAAAGCCTGCATGAGTTTGAAACCTACGCCACATCCCGACAGGTGGTGATAGGGGTAGGTAGAGTCTGTGCGTTTAGGGTTGAGGATGGCCACTGCGGGTGGCATCACGTCGTCAGGAACGTGATGGTCGCAGATGATGAAGTCGATACCCAACTCCTTCGCATAAGTTATTTCATCGATTGCCTTGATACCGCAATCGAGCACGATAATCAGTTTCACACCGTTCTCAGCAGCATAGTCTATTCCCTTTTGGCTCACACCATATCCCTCCTCGTAGCGGTCGGGAATGTAGTATTCCACATTGGAATAGAATTGCTGTAAGAACTTATACACCAAAGCTACTGCTGTGCATCCGTCCACATCGTAATCGCCCCAAACCATGATGCGCTCCTTGCGGCCCATGGCATCATTCAGGCGGTCGACGGCCACGTCCATATCATTCATCAGGAACGGATCTATCAGCTCGTTCAGCATCGGACGGAAGAAGCGCTTGGCAGCACTCTCAGTCTTGATGCCTCGCTGGATGAGCAGATTGGCCATGACAGGACTCATGCCTATCTTCTCGGCCAGTTCCTTAGCCGCTTGCAGTCTTTCGGGTGTAGGTGGTTCGTAATTCCATTTAAACTGCATTTTAGTCGAGTTTATTGGTTACCACACTATTGCCCTTACAGCCCCAGCTTCTTGCGAATGTCCTTAGGAATGGCGTTCTTGTTGACGAGGAAGTCCATTGTGTTGGCAGCGATGTAGGTCTTGGTCATATACCAGATACCCTTGTAGTCGCCGGTCTCGCCCCAAGAATTCTGCACCATATAATATTCCTTGCCGTTCTGGTCCTTGGCCACACCGAAGATGTGCATGCCGTGGTCGTCGGTCAGTTCCCAGTTGTCGAAATGCTCCTGACGCATCTCCTGTGTAGGAATGATTTCAGGAACGTTGCAACCCAGCGAATCGATGATGTCGCGCTTCTTCGTGGTGGTCAGTTTCAGCCATTTGGCCATATCACTGCCACGAAGGCTCTGCGTAGCCTTGCTGTCGATGGCGTAAGCAAGACCGCTACGGGTGAAGCCATCCTCCGAGACGTCACCGCCCCAAGCGATGGTGTAACCGTTCATAACGGCGTTGTCGATAATCTGCATCATTTCGTCCATCGGTACGTTATACGACAGCGGGAAGCGCCAGTTGTCCTGTACCTCTACAGCGAAGCCCGTGTAGAAGGGATGGTGTGTGTAGCTGGTGATGCTGACGTAGTCGTCGAGGTTGATGCCCAGTGAAGCCATGAAGGTCTTCGGGGTATATTCTTTGCCTTCGTAGGTGAACTTCTCAGGACACTTGCCCAGATAGGCGTCGAGAATGCCTTGCAATCCAACCTTCCACTGGTTCGAAATCTTCTTGGCAGTGCTCTTGGCGATAGCTGCAACGTATGGCTCCAGCACTCCGAAGAACTCGTTGAAGTTGTTCAGTGAGTCACCATACAGCGAGCCAGGGAATGGCATTGCTTCAAGCGGACAGATACCGTGATTCTTCAGCGTTGAGAGCACGTCCTCAGCGCTGCCGCCTTGTGCAAACTGGCAATCGCCATGATAGCGAACCACCTGAATGGCACGCTCCATGTACGTCTTGTTAGCTACGAAAGCCTCGCAGAGGTTGTACTTCTTGCCCGTCTTCTTCAAGATTTCAGCCTCGAAGAACGACAGGGTAGAGTAGTCCCAACACGTACCGCTGCGGTTCTGGTCCTTGATGCGCGTGATGGGGTTCTCCTTGACGACCGTAAACACGGGTTTGTTTTTGTTGACAGAGTCTTTCTTTTCCTCTGCCTGTGCACCGAGGGCAAATAGCGCCAACAGTGCCAAAGTCATTACTTTTCTCATTACTTGTCTCTTTTTTTGTTATTATTGTTTTTTAATTGTTTTCTTCTTGTGGTCGTCAAATACGATTCTCCATAAACGCCTCCAGCTCCTGTGGATGATACGGGATGCGCTTCTGACCGAGGAATCGGCAACCGTCCTTCGTAATCAGCACGTCATCCTCAATGCGGATGCCTCCGAAGTCCTTGTAGGTCTCGAGTTTGTCGAAGTTCAGGAATTCCTTGCAATGTCCGCTGGCGCGCCATTCGTCGATGAGCTGGGGAATGAAATAAATGCCCGGCTCGTCGGTGACGACAAAGCCTTCCTCCAGTCGGCGTCCCATGCGCAGACAATTGGTACCGAACTGCTCTAAATTCGGACGTGTCTCCTCATCGAAGCCGACGTAGATCTGTCCGAGACCTTCCATATCGTGAACGTCCATACCCATCATGTGCCCTAAACCGTGAGGCAGGAACATGGCGTGAGCTCCGGCGCGGACGGCTTCATCCGTATCGCCTTTCATGAGTCCGAGTTCCTTCAAACGTTCCGTCATCATACGGCAGACGGCAAAGTGTACGTCCATATATTTCACGCCAGGCTTGGCCACGTCCAATACATAATCGTGACAGGCCTCGACGATGCTGTATATTTCCAGCTGCCGCTGGTCGAACTTACCTGTGACAGGCATTGTGCGCGTGTGATCCGAACAGTAGTCGTCCAGTTCGCAACCAGCGTCACACAGTGCCAGACGCCCTGCTTCGAGCTTGGCTGCCGAGGGATTGCCGTGCATGATTTCCCCGTGTTGTGAAAATATGGTGGCAAAACTCGTGCCTTGTGCCAGACTACGGGCAATGCCGTCCACCTGACCGCCGATGAAACGTTCTGTCACACCAGGTTTGATGAGCAGCTGTGCCGTTGTGTGCATCACGTAACCGATGTCGCAAGCACGATCTATGGTGTCTATTTCCTGCTGTTCCTTCGTCGCGCGCTGCTTCACCACCGCCTGAATGAGCTTCAGCGAGGCTGCCTCTTTCTGCTCTGATGGGTGTATGCCCAGCAGATCCATGATTTGTATCTTGGTGTCGTGACGATAGGGCGGCAGGAAGTGAATGTCTGATGTCTGATGTTTGATGTAAGATGTTAATTCCTTCATCGGGGCGGTCTTCGTAATACCCACTTCTGCTGCCAGATCGGCTACAGAGGGTACAAAGCCCATCCACACGATATCCTCAATGTCGATGTCGTCACCAAACAACCATTCTTCGTCGTTGTCAATATCGATAACGCCTACCAGTCCGTCGCGGTGTTGACCGAAATAGTAGAGGAATGAGGAATCCTGACGCATGGGAGCATACGCGTTGGCAGGGTAGTTACATGGTGCCTCGTTGTTGCCAAACAGGACGATGACGCCCTCGCCAACCAGTTTTTTCAGTTCCGCTCTACGACGGATATAGGTGTTTTTATCGAACATAATCTTTCAGCGTTTTAGTGTTAGTACCTATTTATTAGGTACATAATCGGGGCAAAGTTACGAAAAAACGAACAAAATACCAAAGAAAATCGACTTTTATTTGAGTTTTCTTTCCTTTTCCGAAAAAAATTCGTACCTTCGCGGACTGTTATGAGGTACTTTATCTGGTTTGGTTACGACGGAACGCAGTATCACGGTTGGCAAATCCAGCCCAATGGCATCACGGTGCAGAGCGAATTGCAGCGCTGTCTGTCGTTGCTGTTGCGCGAGGATGTCAGCATCACTGGTGCTGGCCGTACAGACACAGGTGTTCACGCCCGTCGCATGGCAGCTCACTTTGATACTGAACAGCCCGTCGATACGCTTGTGTTGGCCAAAAAACTGAATGGTCTGTTACATCACGATATTGCCGTTTACAGCATCGAACCTGTTGCCGCCGACCTTCACGCCCGTTTTTCTGCCGTTTCCCGTACCTATCGCTATTATGTGCATACACGCAAGGACCCGTTTCTTTGTGCGTATTCCCTTGAATTGCACTACCAACTCGACTATGCGCTGATGAACGAAGCAGGACGCATCCTGATGGAGTACGACGATTTCGGTGCTTTCTGCAAGGCGGGCAGCGACGTCAAGACGACGCTCTGTCACGTGACTCATGCCCAGTGGCACCAAACGTCGCCTACGACGTGGTATTTCGAGATTACGGCCAACCGCTTCCTGCGTAACATGGTGCGTGCCGTCGTTGGTACCCTCGTCGAGGTTGGACGCGGACGCATGACACTCGACGATTTTCGTCAGGTAATTGAGGGGAAACAACGTTCTCAGGCAGGCGAATCGATGCCTGCAAAGGCGTTGTTTCTTGAAGATGTAAGTTATTGATTATGTGGTTAATACTCGCTTTTATGTCAGCAGCACTTTTAGGCTGCTATGACTCGCTGAAGAAGAAGGCACTACGTGACAATGCCGTGCTGCCGATCTTGTTTCTCAACACGCTTTTTTCGTCGCTCATCTTCCTGCCGTTCATTGTGCTCAGTGCCACCACTGACACCCTCGACGGCACGATGGTTCACGTGACCTCGGGCGGATGGGACATGCACAAATTCATACTTCTCAAGGCATTCATCGTTCTTTCCAGTTGGCTGTTGGGCTATTTCGGCATGAAACACCTGCCGCTGACTATTGTCGGACCGATCAATGCCACACGGCCCGTCATGGTGCTCGTGGGTGCCTTGCTGGTGTTTGGCGAACGGCTCAACGCCTGGCAGTGGGCGGGTGTACTGCTGACCATCGTCTCCTATATCTTACTCAGGCGCAGTGGTAAGAAGGAGGGTATAGACTTCCGTCATGACCACTGGATATGGATGATTATCGGTGCCGCTATCCTCGGTGCCGTCAGCGGACTTTACGATAAATTCCTTATGGCACCTGTCAACGAGGGCGGTATCGGTCTCGACCGCATGATGGTACAGTCGTGGTACAACATCTACCAGTGTTTCATCATGCTGATCATGTTGCTGGTATTATGGTGGCCTAAGCATCATGAGACGACTCCCTTCCGCTGGGATTGGGCAATCATCGGCGTCAGCATCTTCCTCTCTACAGCCGATTTCATGTATTTCTATTCCTTGTCGGAACCCGATGCCATGATTAGTATTGTCTCCATGATTCGTCGTGGTAGTGTGTTGGTCAGTTTCCTCTTCGGTGCCATATTCTTTCATGAGAAGAATCTTAAGGCAAAGGCTCTCGACTTGGCACTGGTATTCATTGGTTTGGTGCTTCTATACATCGGTTCAGAGTAAAAAGCACACTTTTTATTTGGCTGTTCGCTGAATTATTCGTACTTTTGCAGTCAGTTTTAAAAATTGTATATAGAATTATGGGAAAAATTATACTTACAGGCGACCGTCCGACGGGTAAACTTCACCTTGGACATTATATTGGTTCGCTGCGTCGTCGTGTGGAACTTCAGAATGCCGGCGACTTTGACAAAATGTTTGTGTTTATGGCTGATGTACAGGCGCTGACGGATAATGCCGATAATCCTGAGAAGATTCGGCAGAACATCATCGAAGTGGCACTCGACTACCTCGCTGCAGGTCTCGACCCTGAGAAATGCACGCTGTTCATCCAAAGCCAGATTACGGAATTGGCCGAGCTCACCACCTATCTGATGAACCTCGTCTCGGTGAGCCGCGTACAGCGCAATCCGACCGTGAAGACGGAGGTGAAGATGCGTGGTTTCGAGGGCGAGAGTATCCCTCTTGGCTTCTTCTGCTATCCCGTGTCGCAGGCTGCCGATATCACGTTGTTCAAGGCTACCACGGTGCCTGCCGGCGAGGACCAGGAACCGATGCTGGAGGTGACGCGCGAACTGGTGCGCCGTTTCAATCAGGTCTATGCCCCCGTGCTGGTCGAGCCCAATATCATGCTGCCCGAGAACGCTACCGCCCGTCGTTTGCCAGGAACTGATGGTAAGGAGAAGATGTCGAAGTCGCTGGGCAACTGCATCTACCTCTCGGACGATGCCGACAGCGTATGGCAGAAGGTGCGTTCGATGTACACCGACCCTGAGCACATCAATCTGAACGATCCGGGTCACGTGGAAGGCAACGCCGTATTCACCTACTTGGACGCGTTCTCGAAGCCTGAACATTTCGCACAGTACTGGCCTGAGTATCAGAACCTCGATGAGTTGAAGGACCACTACCGTCGCGGTGGTCTAGGCGATATGAAGTGCAAGAAGTTCCTCAACCAGATTCTCAACGAGTTCCTGGAGCCCATGCGCCAGCGTCGTCACGAGTTTGAACAGGACATCCCCGAAATCTATAATATATTAAAGAAAGGTACTGAGAAGGCCCGTGAGACTGCCGCTCAGACCATGGACGAGGTACGCCGCGCCATGCAGATCAACTATTTCGACGATGTTGAGCTCATCCGCAGTCAGGCCGAGCGCTTCCGTGCAAAATAATGTAATAATTAATTCCTAAAATTGATAAAGTATGAAAAAGTTTTTAGTATCAATCATTGCTGCTTTGATGGCAGCACCATCCTTCGCTCAGTTCTCGAGCGGTGGTTTCGAACTTGATAAGGAGAGCCTGTATTATGGCGTACGTTTTGGTGGAACTGTGGCTTCGCTCAATGGTGACGTCTCTGTAGGCTCTAAGCTCGGCATAACTCTTGCCGGTATCATCGGACTCCGTCTCTCTAGTTCCACACCCGTGTTCCTCGAGTCCGGTGTTTATTACACCCAGCGCGGTGCCAAGGAAGGAAACATCGATATTACCCACAACAACCTCGAAATTCCCCTGGTCATCAAATACGGCTTCAAGGCTAACGAACATATCGCCATTCTTCCCTTCGTAGGACCTTACTTCGCCTATGCCGTCAGTTCTGAGTGGAAAGTCAAGAATGGGAGCAATGAAATAAAATACCGTCCCAACCGCAACAACATGGGCTTTAAACTGGGTTGCGGTGCTGAATACAACAAGATTTATGCTGAAATCGGATATCAGTTTGGCGTGACGAACTTCCTTGACGACGATGATTTCTCCGCCCACAACAACGCCCTCTTCTTCAATCTCGGCGTCAATTTCTAACTATTTCTAGGGCGAAAACGCCAAAGCAAATCAATAGAAATAAAAAAAAGAGAATGTGTCAAAATAGGCACATTCTCTTTTTTTTCTCTCAATTTTCGTTTTTAGAAGAATACCATCGACAGAAGGTATGCGACGATGGTCGAGGTGGTGACGCAGATGAGTCCCGGCATCATGAACGAGTGGTTGAGCAGGTATTTGCCGATGACGGTGGTGCCGGAGCGGTCGAAGTTGACGGTGGCGATATCCGACGGATAGTTGGGGATGAAGAAATAGCCGTAGACCGACGGAAGTACGCCGAGCAGCACGGGACCGGCAATGCCCAGCGAGTAGGCCAGCGGCAACATGGCTACGACGACGGCACCCTGCGAATTGATGAGCACGGAGACGAGGAAGAACACCAGTGCGATGGACCACGGATAGTCCTTGACGATGTCGGTAAGCATGGCTTGCATGGTGTCCATATAGTTTGAAAAATAGGTGTCAGCGAGCCATGCGATGCCGTAGATAGCGACGACGGCGACCATACCAGACTGCCATACGGGGCCTGCGACGGCCTTCTTCGGCGATGCCTTACAGAAGATAATCATCAAGGCAGCGGCGGAAATCATGACAATCTGGATGACGATGTTCATCTTCAGTGCCTTGCCGTCCCACGATGGCAGCAACGACGGTACAGCGGCAAACATCACGATGACTGCGAGGGCCAGCAGGAAGATATAGACGGCGCGCTTGGCCTCGGGGGGAATCACCTTGTCGAGTGTTGTGGCCCCGCTACCATAGACGTAGTCGCGCATCAAGGGGTCGGCAATCTTACTCTGGAACACGGGGTCTTTGTCGAGGTCGAGTCCGCGATGGTATGAAGCGGCAGCGGCGGCCATCAGACCACACAGACAGGCTGGGATGGAAACCATGAGCACGCGGGGGATGGTGATGTCGAAACCGTTGGCATTGGAGATGGTGACGAAGGCAACTACAGCAGCGGCAATGGGCGAGCAGGTGATGCCGACCTGGGAGGCAATGGATGCCACGCCGCAGGGTCGTTCAGGACGGATGCCCTTCTTTAGCGCAATGTCGCAAACGATTGGCATTAAGGTATATACGACGTGTCCTGTACCGACGAGAACCGTCAGGAAGAACGTACACAGCGGAGCGAGGAACGTGATGCGGTCGGGGTGCTTACGCAGCAGTCGCTCGGCAATCTGGATGAGCCAGTCCATACCGCCCGAGGCCTGCATGATGCCTGCACAGGTGACGGCAGCGATGATGATGTAGATGACGTCGGTAGGGGGAGAACCGGGTTTCAGACCGAAACCGAACACCAGCAGTGCGAGTCCGATGCCCGAGATGGCGCCGAGTGCCAGACTGCCGTAACGCGAACCAACCCAGAGTGCTCCGAGCACGATCAGGAGTTGAAGAATCATTAGAATACTCATACGTTTCTGTTGTTTTAAATTAGTTGTTCGATAGTTCTGGGTGCAAATATACGAATAAAAAACGAGCCGACCAAACTATCGGCGTGTTTTTTTTCCACGTTATTAGTAGTATTGCATGGTGCAGCAGTGGAGAGAGCCGTGCTGGCGGATGACGGGACGGCAGTCGATGGGGACGATTTCGCGGTCGGGATAGGCGAGGGCGATGGTGCGGAGAGCCTCGGCGTCGAGGTCGGGTTGCGCGTAGGTCGGAACGAGGACGGCACCGTTGATGACGAGGTAGTTGGCGTAGGTGGCGGGGAGGCGGTCGCCACCGTCATAGATAGGACGGGGGAGGGGAAGTCGTAGCAGACGATAGGGACGGCCGTCGAAGGTGCGTAGGGTGCGCAGTTCTCCTTCCATCGCGAGGAGATCGGGATGGTCTGCATCGGCTCCTATATATAATAAGGTGTCGTCGGGACAGATGCGCACGAGGGTGTCGATGTGTCCGTCGGTATCGTCGCCAATGAGACTGCCGTGATTGATCCAGACGATGCGTTCGGCGCCCAGATACTGCTTCAGCCGGTCTTCTATCTGAGCCTGGGTGAGCGGTTGGTTGCGGTGAGGGGCCATGAGACAGCATGTGGTCGTAAACACGGTACCCTTGCCGTCGCTCTCAATGGAACCGCCCTCGAGGACGAAGTCGAGGTGGTTTTCATAGGTACCGCGGACGAGTTCTTGATCGTAGAGATGACGGTTAATAGCGTTGTCGAAGACGGCCTCGAACTTCTCGCCCCAGCCATTGAAACAGAAATCAAGGAGGATGAGGTTCCCGTTATCTTCTACTGAAATAAAGCCGTGGTCGCGGGCCCACGTGTCGTTGGAGGTAAGAGTTAAGAGGTAAGAGGTGAGAGGTGAGAGGTGTGATGTAAGCCCTTCCGGGGCTACGATGAGGAGGGACTCGCGCTTGGCGATTTCACGCGCCATTTCTTCGTAGACGGAAGTGATTTCGGGCAGTATGGGTGCCCAGTCGGTGTCCTTGTGAGGCCATGTGAGTTGCACCATGCTTTGTGGTTCCCATTCGGCCATCATGCGTCGTTTTGTCGTTTTCGTCATAGTTTTTTGTTTTGCGTGCAAATTTACGAAATTTCTCTTAATTTTTCTCGCAAAACTCTAAACTTTTTTGTATCTTTGCAAGCGAATTTATGATTTTGGAACTGCATAACATATCGATTGGCGCGTCGGTGCGCGGGGTGTCGGCAACGGTCGGCCCGGGCAGTGTGCTGGCTATCAGCGGTGAGCAAGGGACGGGCAAGACCACGCTACTGCGGGCACTGCTGGGATTCATTGCGACAGACGAGGGACACATCAGCATCGATGGCGAACTGCTGACGACGCTGTCGGCACCGTTTTTCCGTCGTCAGATGGCGTACGTGCCACAAGGGTTGACTGTGCCTGAGGGCTATGATGACGTGCCGACGGACTATATGCGTCTGTTGGAACACGGAGTACACGCGGGTAAACAGCTGATTATCATCGATGAGCCGCCGACGCCGTTGACGGAAGACAACCGTATGCGTCGTGAACGTTTGATCAGCGAGGCCGCAGAACGCGGTGCGACAGTGGTGGCCGTGAACACAAGTGTAACGCAAAACGTGGTGAGACTATGAAAACGCTATACCTTATTATATTATTAGGATTGGTGGCGTGGAAGGGCTGGCTGGCCTTTGAGCGCGGTCGTCGACAGTGGACGTCGGACATGGCGCAGTATCGCGGTCTTCGGGAATACCTGCTCGGCAATGGCGCTACTGTAGCTGAAGCACGACGTCCATTCGTGAAGCGAGCTTTTTTGCGGGCCGTGAAACCCATGGCCAAGCAGTGGCGCCTGTGGGCCATCGTCGCTGTGGTCGGCGTGTTAATATGGATTATTTTTTAACTTAAAGCTATACACACAAAATATGATTCAAACTGTTGTAAAGAGAGACGGACGCATCGTTGGATTCAACGAGCAGAAGATTATGGCCGCCATCCGCAAGGCCATGATGCACACGGACAAGGGCGAGGACGAACGCCTGTTGTACCAGATAACGGACCACATTGCCCAGCGCGGCGACAGCCAGATGACGGTGGAGCAGATTCAGGACATGGTAGAGCTGGAACTGATGAAGTCGAGCCGCAAGGACGTGGCGCAGAAGTATATTGCCTACCGTAACCAACGCTCGATAGCTCGCAAGGCAAAGACGCGCGACGTTTTTTTGGACATCGTGAACATCAAGAGCAATGACGTGACGCGCGAGAATGCGAACATGAACGCCGACACACCGGCGGGCATGATGATGAAGTTTGCCAGCGAAGCGACGAAGCCCTTTGTGGATGACTATTTGCTGTCACCGGAGAGCCGTGACGCCGTAGAGCACAACTATCTGCATGTCCACGACAAAGACTACTATCCTACGAAGTCGTTGACGTGCGTACAGCATCCGTTGGACAATATTCTTTCGCGCGGTTTTGTGGCAGGCCATGGTGCCTCGCGTCCGGCAAAGCGTATCGAGACGGCGAGCGTACTGGCGTGTATCTCGATGGAATGTTGTCAGAACGAGATGCACGGCGGACAGGCCATTCCCGCGTTCGACTTCTATCTGGCACCGTATGTGCGCCTGACATATATCGAAGAACTGAAGGCATTAGAGGAACTGAACGGCGAGAGCTATAAAGAACTGTACGACGAGCCGCTGATAGACTATATCAAGAAACCGTTGGACGGACTGACGGGTCGCGAGCGCGCTCAGCAGCACGCCATCAACAAGACCGTGGGTCGTGTGCATCAGGCGATGGAGGCGTTTATCCATAACATGAATACAATACATTCGCGTGGTGGCAATCAGGTGGTGTTCTCCAGCATCAACTACGGCACGGATACCAGTGCCGAGGGTCGTTGCATCATGCGCGAGATACTGCTGTCGACCTATGAAGGCGTAGGTGGTGGCGAGACGGCCATCTTCCCCATTCAGATATGGAAGAAGAAGCGTGGCGTGAACTATCTGCCCGAGGACCGCAACTTTGACCTCTATCAGTTGGCATGCAAGGTGACGGCACGCAGGTTCTTCCCTAACTTCTTGAACCTCGACGCTACGTATAACCAAGACCCCGACTGGCGTGCCGACGACCCCAAGCGATACATCCACGAGGTGGCCACGATGGGCTGTCGCACGCGTGTGTTCGAGAACCGTTTCGGTCCCCGCACGAGTATCGGTCGCGGCAATCTGTCGTTTACCACTATCAATATTGTGAAGCTCGCCATCGAGTGCATGGAGGAGAAGGACCAGCAGAAGCGCATCGGTATGTTCTTTGCCAAGCTGGACAATATGCTTGAGGTGGCTGCCAAGCAGTTGGACGACCGCTACCAATTCCAGAAGACGGCCTTTGCCAAGCAATTTCCGCTGCTGATGAAGAGCCTGTGGATAGGTGCCGACAAACTCGGGTCCAATGATACTATCGAGAGTGTCATCAACCAGGGCACGCTGGGCATCGGTTTCATCGGGCTGGCAGAATGTCTTGTCGCACTCACGGGTAAGCACCATGGCGAGAGCCCTGAGGCGCAGGAACTAGGACTGAAGATAGTGTCGTATATGCGTCAGCGCGTCAATGACTTCTGTGAACGTTATCATCACAACTATTCCGTGCTTGCTACGCCTGCCGAGGGCCTGAGTGGCAAATTTACAAAGCGTGACCGTAAGCAGTTTGGTGTCATTCCCGGCGTCACCGACCGTGACTACTATACCAATTCGAACCATGTGCCCGTATATTATAAATGCAGCGCACGACATAAGGCAGAAATTGAGGCACCGTACCACGAGATGACGCGTGGCGGACACATCTTCTACGTCGAAATCGACGGCGATGCCACGCACAATCCACAGGTCATCATGAGTGTTGTCGACATGATGGACCAGCTGAATATGGGCTACGGCAGTGTGAACCACAACCGCAATCGTTGTATGGATTGTGGCTACGAGAATGCCGACGACCATCTGGAGAAATGTCCGAAGTGTGGAAGTTCCAATATCGACAAGTTGCAGCGAATCACAGGTTATCTGGTGGGAACGACCGACCGTTGGAATGCCGGCAAGCTGGCCGAACTGAATGACCGCGTGACGCACATAGACCACGGCATGCAGGAATTATTCTAGAACGGTCTAGAAGTTCTAGATAATCTGGATATTCTAGAAAAGATGATTCGCGTTCTTGATATCATAGAAGATACGATGGTGGACGGCCCGGGGTTCAGGACCTCTATCTATTGTGCGGGATGTCGCCATGCGTGCAAGGGTTGTCATAATCCGCAGTCGTGGGACTTTAAGGGCGGTCGCGAGATGACGACAGAAGAGCTTATGCACATCATTGTCGCCGACCCCTATGCCAACGTCACGTTCAGCGGTGGCGACCCGATGTACCAATGTGACGGTTTCGCAGAACTGGCCCGTGCCATCCATGCACAGACCAACAAGGATATCTGGTGCTATACGGGTTTCACTTACGAACAGCTTATCACCCGTGCACAACGCGAACTGCTCTACGAACTCGACGTGCTTGTGGACGGCCCTTTTATTGAAAGCTTGCGCGACACCGACCTGTTGTTTCGTGGTAGCAGCAACCAGCGACTCATTGACGTGCAGAAGTCGCTATATGCCGGTGAAGTTGTCCTTTGGCAACCGGACGTTGACATAAAATAGATGTATTTGAAAATAATTTGAAACAGATAGTGTATGAGACAGGCAATGATTCTTGCAGCGGGATTGGGAACCCGACTGAAACCGCTGACCGACACGATGCCCAAGGCGCTGGTGCCGGTGGGAGGGACACCACTGCTCGACCTGAACATCCGTAAGTTACAGGCGCAGGGCTACGACCGCTTTGTGGTGAATATCCATCATTTCGCTCAGCAGATTGTCGACTACGTTGCACAGCAAGACTACGCCCCGCTGGTTCGTTTCAGTGACGAAACGGACGGACTGCTGGAGACGGGTGGGGGTCTGAAGAAGGCGGCACCGCTGTTTGATGATGACACACCCGTGTTGATTCATAATGTTGATATCCTTGATAATGTTGATTACGACTGGCTTGCACGTCAGCATCAGCCAGACGAGGGTGCGGTACTACTGGTAAGCCCGAGGAAGACGAAACGCTATCTGCTGTTCGACAATGCCATGCGGCTGATGGGTTGGAAGAACATAGAGACGGGAGAGATTAAGTCGCCTTACGAGTATATTCGTCGCACGGGGCTCTCGCAGCATGGAGAACCGCTGAATATGTTTGCCTTCTCCGGCATTCATTCGTTCTCGCCACGTCTGTTCCCGCTAATGGACAGGTTCCCCGACCGCTTCGGCATCATCGATTTCTATCTCTCGGTCTGTCACCGTTCGCATATCGTCGGACTGCTGAAGGACGACCTTCGGATCCTGGATGTTGGCAAACTGGATTCCCTACACGATGCAGAACAGTTCCAAACATCACTCTAACAGCCTGCAAATCACCGCTCTAACAGCCGATTTGTTGCATGATACTCTACAATAATGTCTCAAGATTGGTGACACTTTGATATTTTAATGTTTTTTTAGAAAAAAAATGTAATAAACTGCAGATATATTGAGATTATTTCATACCTTTGCAGCCGATACGACATAGTAGAAACTAAATTTAAGGCTAAGTGTATGAATATTGGTAAGCACATTGAAGAGATTTTAAGGAAGCAGGGCAAGTCAGCAGCTTGGTTAGCAACTCAGATTCCCTGCGAGCGTACGAACGTTTATAACATTTTCAAGCGTAAGAGTTTGGACGTACGCCTGCTGATGAGAATCAGTGTAATTCTGGGCCACGACTTCTTTAAGGAACTGTCCGAAGAAGCCTTCCCTAAGTCGAAATGATATAAGCCGCTACCGTAAAAGGTGGCGGCTTTTATTTTTCTTTTGTACTTTTTTCATATTTATGCCTTTTATTTGCATTTTTTTTGCTACCTTTGCACACAAATTGAATTCAATATTATAATTTGTAATTTTTTATGAACTTTACATTGTTAATTACCGTCTTGCTGACGGCTATTACATTGGTGGTTGCGGCTTACGTGGTAGCCAAGCTGATAGGACCGAGATCCTACGCGAAGGTGAAAGGTGAACCGTATGAGAGTGGTATCCCCACGCGTGGCAGCTCGTGGTTGCCTATTTCGGTGGGATTCTACCTCTTCGCCATCTTGTTCCTCATGTTTGATGTGGAAACGGTGTTTCTGTATCCATGGGCAGTGGTAGTGAAGGAGTTCGGCGCAGCAGCACTGCTGAGTATCGGCTTCTTCCTGGTAGTTCTGGTATTAGGCTTGGCATATGCCTGGCGGAAAGGAGACTTGGAATGGAAGTAAGAAAGCCTCACATCAAGAGTATTCCCTACGAGGAGTGGAACGACAATGCCTCGTTGGAGAAGATTGTTGACGAGCTCCATGAGGGTGGCGTCAATGTGGTGACAGGTTCGCTGGACCAGCTCATCAACTGGGGACGTTCCAATTCACTCTGGTCTCTGACCTTCGCGACATCCTGCTGCGGTATCGAGTTCATGGCCTGCGGTTGTGCACGCTATGATTTCGCCCGTTTCGGTTTCGAGGTTACACGTAACTCTCCCCGACAGGCCGACCTGATTATGTGTGCTGGTACCATCACGCATAAGATGGCTCCTGCGCTGAAGCGTCTCTATGACGAGATGGCCGAGCCTAAGTATGTGATTGCTGTCGGTGGCTGTGCCATCAGCGGTGGACCGTTCAAGTCGAGCTACCATGTAGTGAAAGGTATCGAAGAAATCGTGCCTGTCGATGTGTTTATCCCTGGTTGCCCCCCACGCCCAGAGGCTATCATGTATGGCATGATGCAGCTGCAGCGTAAGGTGAAGATTGAGAAATTCTTCGGAGGTGCCAACCACAAGCAGACCGCTGAGGAGAAGGCACTGGGTGTATCGAATGAGGAACTGACATTCCGCTCTAAGCATGGCGACCATCGTCGTGAGCCCATCGTGGTGACAGATGTCCCTAAAGAGTTTTCAGAAGAGCTAAAGGCTAATAGCCAAGAGCAAACAGCTAAAGTAGAGGAGGACAAGGCATGAAATTAGAATTTTTATCATTCGATTTTGACAAGTTCGCCTCTGAGATGCAGAACTTGAAAGACAAGAAGGGCTTCGACTATCTTGTAACCATCGTCGGTGAGGACTTCGGTCCAGAAGAGGGACTCGGATGTATCTACATCCTTGAGAATACCAAGACCCACGAGCGTTGCAGCGTGAAGCAGATTGCCAAGTGTCAAGTATGTGGCGATGGCATCGCCGCAAACGGAACCGGCGAGACCGATGGTCAGATGCTGGCTTACATCCCTACTGTTTCTAACATTTGGAAGGTTGCCGACCTGTTGGAGCGCGAGGTTTACGACTTCTACGGCATCGTATTCCTGGGTCATCCCGATATGCGTCGCCTCTTCCTGCGTAGCGATTTCAAGGGCTATCCCTTCCGCAAGGACTGGAAGTTCAACGACGAATATACGCTGGAGGATGATGTAGAGCCTGACTACGGTCTGGAATATTTCATCGATAAAGATGGCAATTTGCAGAGCAAGCAGAACCGTTTGTTTGGTGCCGACGACTACGTGATTAACATCGGTCCGCAGCACCCTGCTACCCACGGTGTGCTCCGCTTGCAGACCGTGCTCGACGGCGAAACTGTCAAGCGCATCTATCCGCATCTCGGCTATATCCATCGTGCTATTGAGAAGATGTGGGAAGGTATGACCTATCCTCAAACGCTTGCTTTAACAGATCGTCTTAACTATCTGGGAGCCATGCAACATCGCCATGCTTTGGTTGGCGTAATTGAGGAAGGTCTGGGCGTAGAACTGACTGACCGCATCAAGTACATCCGCACCATCATGGATGAGTTGCAGCGTCTCGATTCTCACCTGCTATACACCTCTTGTGTTGCTCAGGACTTGGGCGCTCTGACGGGTATGCTTTACGGTATGCGCGATCGTGAGCACGTGCTGAACTGCATGGAGGAGACCACGGGTGGACGTCTGATTCAGAACTACTACCGTATCGGTGGTCTGCAGGACGATATCGATCCGAACTTCGTCAAGAACTGTAAGGACCTCGTGACGTATCTGCGTCCGACCATCCAAGAGTATATGGATATCTTCGGTGATAATGTGATTACTCACAACCGTCTGGAGAACTGTGGTCCGATGAGCCTTGAGGATTGTATCAACTACGCCGTTACTGGCCCTGCCGGACGTGCTTCAGGTTGGAAGAACGACGTGCGCAAGAACCATCCTTACGATATGTACGACAAGGTAGAGTGGGAGCAGTGCACACTGACTGGTTGCGACTCTATGGACCGCTATCTGGTTCACATCAACGAGATGTATCAGAGCCTGAACATCATCGAGCAGCTCATCGACAACATTCCTGAGGGCGACTTCTACGTGAAGCAGAAGCCAATCATCAAGGTTCCCGAGGGACAGTGGTACTACTCTGTTGAGGGTGTAGCCGGTGAGTTTGGTGTTTATCTTGATAGCCGTGGCGACAAGAGTCCCTACCGCATGAAGATGCGTCCGATGGGTCTCTCGCTGGTAGGTGCCTTCGACCCGATGCTTCGTGGTCAGAAGATTGCCGACCTCATCGCTACCTGTGCCGCTATTGACGTTGTAATTCCTGATATTGACAGATAGTCGAAAGGTAAAAAAGTAAAAGGTAAAAAGTTAAGATTATGTTCGACTTTTCTATTATAACACAATGGTTCGACCAGTTGCTCAGGATTACAATCGGATGTCCTGACTGGTTAGCGATATTGATTGAGTGCGTGCTGGTGGGTACGGGAATCCTGTTAGGATATGCCCTCATCGCCTGCGTACTGATATTTATGGAGCGTAAAGTCTGTGCCTACTTCCAGTGCCGTCTGGGCCCGATGCGAGTAGGTTACTGGGGCTTGCTGCAGGTGTTTGCCGACGTGCTGAAGATGCTCATCAAGGAGGACAAGTTGCTCTACCTCGTGGCTCCTCTTCTTGTGATTATCGGAAGTGTTGGCGCCTTCTCGTTCCTGCCTTGGAACAATGGTGCTACCATCCTCGACTTCAACGTAGGTGTGTTCCTGCTCACCGCCATTTCTTCTATTGGCGTGGTAGGTATCTTCCTGGCTGGTTGGGGTTCCAACAACAAGTACTCTGTGGTTTCGGCCATGCGTGGTGCTGTGCAGATGATTTCTTACGAGATGTCGCTCTGCCTCTGCCTGATTACCGCTGTCATCCTGACAGGAACCATGCAGATGAGCGGTATCGTGGAGGCTCAGACAGGCCCTTGGAAATGGCTCATCTTCCAGGGACACATTCCTGCCATCATCGCCTTCTTCGTATTCCTCATTGCCGGTAACGCTGAGGCTAACCGTGGCCCGTTCGATATGGCTGAGGCTGAGAGTGAGTTGACCGCCGGCCACCATACTGAGTATTCCGGTATGGGCTTCGGCTTCTTCTACCTCGCTGAGTTCCTCAACCTCTTCATCATCGCAGGTATTGCCGCTACGGTATTCCTCGGTGGTTGGGCGCCTGTGAACATTGGTGTAGAGGCCTTCGATGCTGTGATGGACTACATCCCCGGTATCGTGTGGTTTATGGGTAAGACCTTCTTCCTGGTTTGGATTCTGATGTGGATCAAGTGGACGTTCCCACGTCTGCGTATCGACCAGATTCTGAAGCTGGAGTGGAAGTACCTCATGCCGCTGGGACTCATCAATCTGGTGATTATGACTGTTGTTGTGGCCCTCGGCCTATATATTAAATAAGGTATAGCAATGGAAGATAACAAAACATATTTCGGAGAAATCGGGCACGGCTTGAAGACTTTGGCCGTTGGCATGAAGACCTCTTGGAAGGAATACTTCAAGGACTTCTTCACCAACAAGTCTACAGAGCAGTACCCTGAGAACCGCAAGACCACACTCCACGTGGCTAAGCGTCATCGTGGCCGCTTGGTATTCAAGCGCGACGAGAATGGTGACTACAAGTGCACCGCTTGTACGCTTTGTGAGAAGTCTTGCCCCAATGGAACCATCAAGATTCTGAGCCACATGGCTGAGGATCCTGAGACGGGTAAGAAAAAGAAGGTGCTCGACGATTATCAGTACGACCTGGGCGACTGCATGTTCTGCCAGCTCTGTACCAACGCCTGCAACTTCGACGCCATCGAGTTTACGAATGATTTCGAGAACGCCGTGTTCGACCGCTCGAAGCTGGTGCTCCACCTCGACAAGGAAGTCTACAAGGGTGGTTCGTTGCCCAACCTCCTCGAAGGTGGTGCTGAGTGGCAGATCGGTAAGTTTAACACTAAAACGAAGTAACGCGCTATGGGTAATACAGTTATGTTTATCATTCTCGCGGTGTTCATCATCGGCTCAGCGCTGATGTGTGTCACCACAACGAGAATTATGCGAGCCGCAACATTCATGTTGTTTGTGCTCTTTGGTGTGGCAGGCATCTATTTCCTGCTCGACTACACCTTCCTGGGAGCCGCTCAGATTAGCGTATATGCCGGTGGCGTTACGATGATCTATGTCTTCGCCATCCAGCTGGTATCGAAGCGCACCCTTCAGGGTCTGGAGGAGCGCGTGAAGTCCAGCAAGATGATTGGTGGCGGACTGGCAGCCCTCGCCGGACTGGTGGTGGTAAGCCTCATTCTGCTGAAGACAGGCTTCTTCACAATGGCTCCTGCCAACGTGGAGGTTCCTATGAAAGAGATTGGTACGGCCCTCGTAGGTGCTGGCAAGTATCAGTATGTGCTTGCTTTCGAGTTCATCTCGCTGTTCCTGCTGGCCTGCATCATCGGTGGCTTGGTTGTTGCACGTAAAGAAAAGGAGGAGAAGTAAGCTATGATACCTGTAGAATGTTATTTCGCGCTTAGCGCCCTGTTGTTCTTTATCGGTGTCTATGGTTTCGTGACACGTCGCAACTTGATTGCCATGCTCATCTCTGTCGAGCTGGTGCTCAACGCCGTTGACATCAATTTCGCAGCCATCAACCGTCTGCTCTATCCCAATGGCATGGAGGGTATGTTCATGACCCTGTTCGTCATTGGTGTGGCAGCTGCCGAGTCGGCTGTGGCTATTGCTATTATCATCAATGTCTACCGCAACTTCCGTAGCGATAGCGTTGACAGTATCAAGAACATGAAATGGTAAATGGTTATGGAAACAGTTTATAGTTATTCATTTCTGATCCTTCTGCTGCCTGCGCTGTCATTCGTGATTCTTGCGCTTGCTGGCATGAAGATGTCGCATAAGACTGCTGGTCTTATCGGCACCACATCGCTGGGACTGGTTACCGTGCTTTCCTATTGGACGGCCTTCGCCTATTTCGGTGCCGACCGTCTGGCTGATGGCACATACGCAACCATCGTTCCCTACAACTTCACCTGGCTGCCTCTGGGCAATCTGCATTTCGACATGGGTATCCTCCTGGATCCCATCTCGGTCATGATGCTCATTGTCATTTCGACAGTCTCGCTGATGGTACATATCTATTCGTTCGGCTACATGCACGGTGAGAAGGGCTTCCAGCGTTACTACGCTTTCTTGAGCCTGTTCACCATGTCAATGCTCGGACTGGTTGTTGCCACCAACATCTTCCAGATGTACACTTTCTGGGAGCTCGTGGGTGTCAGCTCTTATCTGTTGATTGGATTCTACTATCCGTTGAAGCCCGCCATTGCTGCCTCTAAGAAGGCATTCATCGTGACGCGCTTCGCCGATATGTTCTTCCTCATCGGTATCCTGATGTTCGGTTACTACACCGATTCGTTCAGCTTCTCGTTTGCCGGCAACATCGTGATGGGCGAGGGTACTACGCCGTTCATCGCCGGCAATGCTGCCAAGGCCGTTGCTGCCGCAGGCTTTATCCTGCCTACAGCACTCGTGCTGATGTTCATCGGTGGTGCCGGTAAGAGCGCCATGTTCCCGTTGCACATCTGGCTGCCCGATGCCATGGAGGGTCCGACGCCTGTCTCTGCACTCATCCACGCTGCTACGATGGTGGTAGCCGGTGTGTTCCAGATTGCACGTATGTTCCCGCTCTGGGTTGAGTACGCTCAGCCTCAGATGAGCATCGTTGTCTGGGTAGGTGTCTTCACCGCTTTCTATGCCGCTGCCGTGGCATGTGCCCAGAGCGACATCAAGCGTGTGCTGGCCTTCTCGACCATTTCTCAGATTGCCTTCATGATGGTGGCACTGGGCGTTTCGCTGCCCGGTCATCATGGGGTGCTCGACAATCACGCACAGCTCGGCTTCATGGCCGGTATGTTCCACTTGTTCACCCACGCTATGTTCAAGGCCTGCTTGTTCCTCGGTGCCGGTTGTATCATCCACGCCGTTCACTCTAACGAGATGGCTATGATGGGTGGTCTGCGCAAGTACATGCCGATTACCAACATCACTTTCCTCATCAGCTGCTTCGCTATTGCAGGTATTCCTTTCTTCTCGGGCTTCAGTTCGAAGGATGAAATCATCACTGCCTGCTTTGCCTACAGTCCTGTGGTAGGTTGGATTATGACGGGTATCGCTGCTATGACCGCCTTCTACATGTTCCGTCTGTATTACGGCATCTTCTGGGGTACTGAAAATGTGGAAGCTCACGAGCACCACACACCTCATGAGGCTCCTGCTACGATGACCATTCCTCTCATTGTGCTTTGCGTCATTACGATGGGTGTGGGTATCTACTCAACCATCGCCGGTTTCGCAGAGTGGGGTGGCAGCTTCGGCCAGTATGTCAACGCCGAGGGTACCAACTACACCATCCACTTCGACACGCAGATTGCTGCTACCAGTACGATTATTGCCATCCTGAGCATCTGTCTCGCTACCTATATATATAAAGGTGAGAGTCAGCCCATCGCTGATCGTCTGTACAAGACGTTCCCCAAGCTGCACCGTGCAGCCTATAAGCGTTTCTATCAGGACGAGATTTGGCAGTATGTCACTCATCGCATCATCTTCCGCTGCATCTCTACGCCTATTGCTTGGTTCGACCGTCACGTTGTTGATGGCACGTTCAACTTCATGGCTTGGGGTGCTAATGAGGCTGGTGAGTCTTTGCGTCCCTGGCAGAGTGGCGATGTCCGTCAGTATGCAGTATGGTTCCTCACGGGTACTGTTGCATTAACATTAATCCTGCTTGCAATCTAAATCGAAAGTACAATTATGAGTATATTAACATTATTCGTAGTAATCCCCGCCCTGATGCTGCTCGGCCTTTGGCTGGCCAAGTCGCTCAATCAGGTGCGTGGTGTGATGGTGGCTGGCGCTTCGTGTCTGCTGGCCCTGTCCGTATGGCTGACTATCTACTTTGTTCAGCAGCGTGCAGCAGGTAATACCGATGTGATGCTGTTGACGGCTTCAACGCCTTGGTTCAAGCCACTTAATATTGCCTATTCTGTTGGTGTCGATGGTATTTCTGTGGTCATGCTGCTCCTGTCGAGCATCATCGTGTTCACTGGTACCTTTGCCTCTTGGCAGCTGAAGCCCCTCACCAAGGAGTATTTCCTTTGGTTCACCCTGCTCTCGACGGGTGTTTACGGCTTCTTCATCTGCACCGATATGTTCACCATGTTCATGTTCTACGAGGTAGCGCTGATTCCCATGTACCTGCTGATTGGTGTCTGGGGTTCCGGCAACTGATGGGAGGTTCCGCCCTCTTGATTATCGGTATCCTTGGCATCTATTACTTCAGTGGCGCTACCACGATGAACGTCAACGAGATTGCTGCTATGCACAACATTCCCGTTGCAACGCAGAAGGTGTTCTTCCCCTTTATCTTCATCGGTTTCGGTGTGCTGGGTGCTTTGTTCCCCTTCCATACATGGTCACCCGACGGTCATGCTTCTGCCCCCACGGCAGTCTCTATGCTCCACGCTGGTGTGCTGATGAAGTTAGGAGGCTATGGCTGCTTCCGCGTAGCTATGTATCTGTTGCCCGATGCTGCTAATGAGCTGGCTTGGATCTTCCTGATCCTCACCACCATCTCGGTAGTCTATGGTGCCTTCTCAGCTTGTGTACAGACCGACCTGAAGTACATCAACGCCTACTCGTCGGTATCTCACTGCGGTCTGGTGCTCTTCGCCCTGTTGATGATGACTAAGACCTCTTGCACGGGTGCTATCCTGCAGATGTTGTCGCACGGTCTGATGACGGCCCTTTTCTTTGCCCTCATCGGTATGATTTACGGTCGTACCCACACCCGCGACATCCGCTACCTGGACGGTCTGATGAAGATCATGCCTTTCCTCGCTGTCGGTTATGTGGTGGCTGGTTTAGCCAACCTCGGTCTGCCAGGCTTCTCAGGCTTCATTGCTGAGATGAGCATCTTCGTTGGTTCGTTCGAGAATCCCGATACGTTCCATCGTGTGGCCACCATCATTGCATGTACCTCTATCGTTGTGACGGCAGTCTACATCCTGCGTGTTGTTGGTAAAATCCTGTATGGCGAGGTCAAGAACCCGCACTATCTGGAACTTACCGATGCCACTTGGGACGAGCGCGTTGCCGTTATCTGCCTGATTGCTTGTGTGGCAGGCCTCGGCCTGTTCCCCTTGTGGGCAAGCAATGTCATCAGCGATGCTGTAGGACCAATCTTGGCGAATATAATCTAATTGATAATTGATAATTGAAAATTGATAATTATGGGATATAGTCAATTCCTCAATATGATTCCCGAGGCCTTGTTGGTTCTCGCATTGATTATCGTGTTCTTCGCCGACTTCTGTCTGCACAAGAGCGAGCGCAAGGTTGGCGTGCTTGGTAAGTTGACGGCTGCCCTGCTGCTCTGCCAGACTATCATGCTCACCACCGTTGCCCCTGCTGAGGCTTTCGGCGGAATGTATGTCGCTTCGCAGGCTGCACAGGTCATGAAGCTCATCCTCACCTTCGGTACGTTTATCGTCGTTGTGATGGCCGAGCCTTGGCTGGAGAACGAAGCCCGCAAGTATGCTGGTGAGTTCCATCTGCTGGTACTCTCTACCTTGCTCGGTATGTATATTATGATGTCCAGCGGCTCGTTCCTGCTGTTCTTCCTCGGACTGGAGACTGCCTCAGTGCCTATGGCCTGCTTGGTGGCTTTCGACAAATGGAAGAAGAAGTCAGCCGAGGCTGCTGCCAAGTATGTGCTGGTGGCTACCTTCTCGAGCGGTGTCATGCTTTATGGCATCTCGTTCATCTATGCCGCTACTGGTACGCTCTACTTCGGCGATGTTGCCAATGCGCTGAGCGACCGCTACATGTTCAGCCCGTTGCAGCTGATGGGCCTGGTATTCTTCTTCAGCGGTCTGGCCTTCAAGTTGTCGTTGGTACCGTTCCACTTCTGGACTGCCGACACCTACGAGGGCGCTCCCACACCTATCACCGGTTACCTCTCTGTCTGCTCGAAGGGTGCTGCCGCCTTTGCTGCACTGGTCATCCTCGCTAAGGCTTTCGGTCCGATGATTGACTATTGGGAGTACATGCTCTACGTAGTTATCGTCCTGTCTATCACCATCGCCAACCTCTTTGCCATCCGTCAGAGCGAGCTCAAGCGCTTCATGGCCTTCAGCTCTATCTCGCAGGCCGGCTACATCATGTTGGCTGTTATCGGTGGTTCGCAGATGGGTATGACTTCGCTGATGTACTACGTGCTGGTTTACATTGTGGCCAACATGGCAGTCTTCACCGTCATCTCTACCGTAGAGCAGAACAACGGTGGTGCCACGAAGATGTCTGATTATGATGGTTTGTACCAGACCAACCCCAAGCTGGCGTTCCTCATGACGCTGGCCCTGTTCTCGCTGGCTGGTATTCCGCCGTTTGCAGGTATGTTCTCTAAGTTCTTCGTGTTCATGGCTGCTGCCGAGCAGGGCTCCTTCTGGGCCTACTTCGTGGTCTTTGTAGCCTTGGTCAACACCGTTGTGAGCTTGTACTACTATCTGCTCATCGTCAAGGCTATGTACATCAAGCCTTCTGACAGCCCGCTGCCCACGTTCAAGACCGACGTTAACACCCGTGTGGCTTTGGCTCTCTGCACCGCAGGCATTGCCCTCTTCGGCATCTGCTCGTGCATCTACGACTATCTGTTTGCTGCCTCGGCATTCTAAGACAGCAAATCACTATAGGGACGGTTTCACCGTGTAATGGTATTACACAGCGGAACCGTCTCTTTTTTGCATAATAGGGATTTTCCCTTCATCTTTTCGGGATTTTCCCTTTGATGGCAACAGAAAAAATGTGTATCTTTGCAGCGTAAACATCAAAATACAGACGATTATGAAAAAGAGTTTCGTTGTAATAATGCTATCACTGCTGACTATGAGCAGTTGCGGTACCTACACCGCCGATGGCGCGATGACAGGTGGAATGTTCGGAGCCATGATTGGTTCGGCCGTTGGTGGTATCTCCGGTGGCTGGCGTGGCAGTAACGTCGGACAGATAGTAGGCATGGCGGGTGGTGCAGCCGTTGGTGCTGCCATTGGTGCCGCAGAGGATAAGAAACAAGAGGAAAAGATTCAGCAATACCGTCGGGAGCAGGCACAGCGCAGAGCAGCCCGTCAGCGTGCTTACAGCTATGACAATGGTAATGGCAATGGTAATGGTAATGCCAACGGCTCCAACGACAGCGGCTTCGACCCCACCAACAGTGGCGACGACCGCATCGTCCTTGATCTGCCCGACAGTCGTCCGCAGCAGTCGGCATCCGCAAAACCTTCAACGGCCAAGCCTGCAAAGGTGAAGCCGGTGACACCAAAGCGGAAGACCAAGTCCGTAAAGAGTAAAGAACCTGTTGATGATGTGTACGTCCTGTAGTTTCTTGGCAGGAAATTAGAAAAACAGATAACGGCAGATCCATGAATTGTGGGGTCTGCCGTTATTGCTTGTTTTAACAACTGTCATCTGTCATTTGTCATTAGCTTATCCTACATTCTTTTATAATACCGTGAGCGAAATGCGTTTTCCCAATCCTGAGAAAATGCGGAAGAGCGTAGAGAGCTGCACATCAGCGTGCCCGTTCTCTATCTTTGAGATATAGCTCTTTTTAGTACCAATCTTAGCGGCTAACTGCTCCTGAGTCAGTCCTGCCAGACGACGCTGCTCCTTTAAGCATTCCGCTAAGCAAAATGCTTCAGCCTCTGCTTCAAAATTCTCACGAGCCTCTGTTCCACGCTCTCCGTACTCGGCATCTAGCAGTTCATCGAAACTCGTACATTCCATAATTGCTTCTTTCTTCTTAGTGCGAATTTTGTCCATCGGTCATCACTTTGCGCTGCAAAGTTAATTAATTAATGAACATTTGCCAAATTTTTTTTGTGTTTTTTAATATCTTAGAGCAAAAAGAATCGCTACCTGTGGATGATAGCGATTCTTGAGTATGTTCGACGATCTCACGAAAAACTGGTTCTGAATTTTCTTACTCAACTTTCCTAAAAGTGGATCATCGAGAACCGACCCGCTTTTTTTGCGTCACCAAGACATCGAGAAACTACAAAACTAGATTTTGCGTTTCCCCCTTCCCCCTACACTTAAATCTTCGGGAATGCCGATGTACAAATGGTTTGAGGCCAGTGTAGGGTGCGCTCCACCCTACACTGACCCTTACCTTACCCTACACTGTGAACATTAAGGGCGCAGTGCCAGTCAGACATTACACACTGGCAAAGTCAATGCTATTAATACAAGTCATTATTCCGACGTGCACGGACTGCCAGTTTGCAGCCTACGGAATCTGAGTTCGCAGCCTACGGAATCTGAGTTCGCAGCCTACGGAAAAAACAGCTGCATACAAGCAAGCTTCTTTCATT
>ONKX01000060.1 GCA_900318555.1 uncultured Prevotellaceae bacterium
CTACGATAAGGATATCGACAAGAGCCTGATTGGCGATGAGTATCTGCCTTCATGGGAGAAGTTCGGATTGTTCCCACTCAAGTGTAAGAACCCCGAGGATACCATCCGTGCTTACTCTATGGCCAACTATCCTGCCGAGGGTGACGTGTTCATGCTGACCGTTCGTATCGCTACGCCTCCGTTCAAGGCCGACAAGAGCGGATTCATGGACGTCAACCCAGGTATCGCTTCGTCTTACATCTTCTCGCTGAAACCCGGCGACAAGGTAATCATGAGCGGACCTTTCGGCGACTTCCACCCACACTTCGACTCGAAGAAGGAGATGATTTGGGTTGGTGGTGGTGCCGGTATGGCTGACTGGAGAAGGAGTACCCCAACTTCCACTTCCACCTGGCTCTCGACCGTCCAGACCCTGCAGCCGATGCCGCTGGCGTAAAGTATACCCCGGGCTTCGTCCATCAGGTCATGCTCAACACCTATCTGAAGGATCACGAGGCACCCGAGGATATCGAGTACTACATGTGCGGCCCTGGCCCCATGTCGAAGGCCGTCGTCTCTATGCTCGACTCGCTCGGCGTCGATCCCGAATCCATCATGTACGATAACTTCGGAGGATAATCATAAAGTTCTTAGACCTAAAGGTCAAAGCGACCAAGGTCGATTAAAAAGTTTAAAGTTCAACGTTCTATGGCTAAGACTCCAACTCCCCACATCGGGGCTCAGTACGGCGAAATTGCCGAGACTGTCATTATGGCGGGCGACCCGCTGCGTGTGAAACTCACGAGAAATATCTCGACAATGCAGTATGTTTTAATCAAGTGCGTGGCATGCTGGGCTTCACCGGCACCTACAAAGGCAAGCGTGTCAGCGTGATGGGTCACGGCATGGGTATGGCCTCTATCGGTATCTACACCTACGAGCTGTACAACTTCTACGATGTCAAGACCATCATCCGCGTGGGTTCTGCAGGCTCTATCAACAACGACCTGCACATCGGTGATTTGGCCATTGCCATGGGCGCCTGCACCAACAGCAACTATGCTGCTCAGTACGAGCTGCCAGGTGACTTCGCACCCATCGGCGACTTCGACCTCATTCGCAAGGCCGTCGAGTCGTGTGAGAAGTTCGGCTACCACTACAAGGTGGGCAACGTCCTGTCGTCATCCATGTTCTACCACGAGAATCCACACACTGAAAAGTGGATTAACATGAATGTCATGGCCGTCGAGATGGAGATTGCCGCCCTTTACATGAACGCCGCCCGCTCGGGCAAGCGCGCCCTTGGCATCTGCACCATCTCCGACCACATCCTGACGGGTGAGGAGACGACCGCCGAGGAGCGTCAGAACAACTTTACGCACATGATGGACGTTGCATTCTCGCTCGTCTGAGAATGTCTCATGTGACCGTAACCGCCCCAATGCCCTTTTCGAAAAGACAGTGGGGCGGTTTTATTTGTCGTAAAAAAATTAAGAATGTCATCACGACATCCTTAATCCTTTTTCTAACTAACTTATTATCAACTATTCATTACTCATTCTGTTTTCTGGTGCAAAGTTACAGACTATTTTACGTAAAACAATCAAAAAAGGATAAAAAAAAGACGTAAACGTTTGCGAGTTTGCAGGATTTTACGTAACTTTGCAGACAAAACCCGAAAACGTAAAATAACTGCTATGGCTAATAATAAACAACATCGGACCTCGTTGAAGGATTTGGCACGCGAATTGGGTGTCAGTATAGCAACCGTCAGTCGTGCGTTGCGCAGTTCTCCGGAAATCGGCAAGGAGATGCAGCAGCGCGTGAAGGAACTGGCAAAGAAGCTGAACTACCGTCCGAATCCCTTTGCCCAGAGTCTACGTAAGGAGGCACCGAAGATGATTGGCGTCGTTATGCCTAACTTGGTGACACATTATTATGCTGCTGTGTTGGACGGCATAGAGGATGAGGCCCGCAAGGCAGGGTATAGCGTGATAAGCGCCAACAGTCACGAAAGAGTGGAGGACGAGGCGATGGCGGTGGACAACTTCATCGGACTACATGTGGAGGGCATCATTGCCTGTCTGGCGCAGACAACGCGGGACTACCACCATTTTGAGGAGATTGCCGAGATGGGCATCCCCTTGGTGTTCTTCGGTCGTACGTGTCTGACGGAGCGCTTCTCGAGCGTGACGGCCAATGGTGACGAGGCGGCATATATGGCCACGCAGCACCTGATAGAGACGGGCAGTCGGAAGATAGCGTTTGTTGGTGGCCCGAACCATCTTGATATGGTGGTGAGGCGCAAGCACGGCTATCTGGAAGCGTTGCGCGACAACAAGATTGCGATAGACCGTAATTTGGTGGTGTGTGACAAGATAGACTACCAGACGGCTTTGAGTAATACAGAACAGCTGTTGGATAGCGACCACCGTCCAGATGCTATCCTGGCATTCAACGACATCATCACCTTTGCGGCCTTTACGGCTATCAAAAACTGTGGACTGCGTATTCCGCAGGACGTGGCGCTGATAGGGTTTACGGACGATGTCCATGCAAACTATGTCACCCCGCGTCTGTCGGCCATCGAGGATCAGTCGCATCAGATGGGTGTCCGCGCCTGTCAGCTGTTGCTGAAGAATATCCAAGGCGACACGAAGGTATATAAGGAAAAGGTGCCTCAGCGGCTGGTTATCCGCGAGACTTCGTCGAAGTCGCTGCTGAAGAAGATGTTGATGGTGTTGGCCTTCCTGCTGATGATTCCGATGGCCATTCAGGCAGCCATTCCCGACATGAAGTTCCGTAGGTTGGACACGCGTAACGGACTGTCGAACTCGCAGGTGAACTGTACGTTCCGCGACTCGAAGGGTTACGTGTGGATCGGCACGATGTACGGTTTGAACCGCTATGATGGCTATCGCGTGAAGACCTATTATGCCAATACGCGCGATACAACTACTATGCGCGACAACAATACGTCGGAGATTATGGAGAGCTTCGACGGTAAGCTCTGGCTGCATCAGGGTATGCACTATAGTATCTATGACCCCGTGACGGAGAAGTTTGAACGTAACACCTCGAAGGAACTCGAGAAATATTTCGGTTTCAACAAGGGTGTCGAGCAGTTGTATATCGACGCGAAGAAGAATTTCTGGGTGAAGTTCTACGACGAGGGACTATATTACTATAACCCCAATACCAAGAAGATTACCCACTTTAACCTCGGCTACGGCGACAACGAGTTGAACCCCACGTATAACTTCACAGCCTATTCCACCTGTGACGACGGTGTGATGATGGTCACGTCGAACGGTGAACTGGTTTGTTTCGACGGTGAGAAGGGTAAGAAAATGTATGACGACAAGTGGATGCGTGACCACGGCTCGCCTGAGAACAAGGAATACCACCTGTGTGTGGACAACGATCGTAACATCTGGGTGTCGGCAGAAAACAATACATATGTGCGCGTGGACAAGGACGGCAAGTGGCGTATCGGCTATTCGACGCTGTTCCGTGAATACCAGATAGAGAATGTGCCTGACGACTTGCAGGTATGGGACCTGAAAGTGGACGCGAAGGGACATATCTGGTTGGCTACCGACCACGAGGGACTGTTGATATTCGACCTGAAGAACCATGAGATGCGTCAGTTTCTGAACAACAAGTTCGACGAATCGTCGCTCAGCGAAAACACCCTGCGCTATATCTATATGGACCCCCAGGGACTGGTGTGGATAGGCACCTACAAGAACGGCGTGAATATGTATAAGGAGGCTTCGGCCAGCATGATGAATCTGGAGCTGGGTGACATCAATGCCGTCAGCGAGGACCGTTTCGGTAACTACTGGCTGGGTTCGAACGACCGAGGTATCTTCGTCTATAATCCGAAGACGCAGGAAACCGTAGCCCACTATACAAAGGAGAACAGTCCGATGTTCGGCAATATCATGGTGGGCACCTACACCGCGAGCGACGGTAGCGTTTGGTTTGGCGGTTACAACAGCGGTCTGACGCGCTGTATCCCCAAGAACGACAACGGTGAGGCGACCATCATCAACTATCACTATACGGGTGAGCCTGGCGGTATTGCCACTGATAATGTGTGGAGTGTCACTGAGGACAAGTGGCACCGCATCTGGATCGGTACGCTGGGTTCCGGTATCCAGATGCTCGACCTGAAGACGGGTAAGTTCCGCACGTGGGATACAAGTAATACGAAGATCAATGCCAACTACGTTACTTCTGCCTTTTGGATCAAGAAGGGTTGGCTGATGATGGGTACCAGCTGGTATTGGTGTTTCGTGAATCCCGTAACGGGTCAGTTGTGTCCCCGCGAAATACCGGACTATGAGCGTTTCCCATCGCAGTCGGGTAATACTGTCTCGGTGATCGAGGACTCGCGTGGCATCATCTGGCAGGGCTCGTTCTGCGGTGTCCTCGCCTTCGATCAGAAGCGTAAGACTGTCCGTCTGATTGACATGCAGGATGGACTGTTCGGTTCCAGTGTCTGTTCGATTCTCGAAGACCAACAGCACAACATCTGGATAGTCACCGACCACGGTGTCTCGAAGGTCGTGCCCCAGTTGCAGGAAGACGGTACGTGGCAGTTTAACATCAGCAGCTATAACAACCGCGACGGCCTGCAGCAAGCAGTGTATAACCAGCGTTCGACGTGTCTGACGCACGACGGTAAGATACTGATTGGCGGTCAGGGTGGTCTTGACATTATCAATCCAAAGGCGATGACCGACACGAAGAGCAAGGAGCGTCCTATCTTCAGCGGCCTGCAACTGTTTGATGCCGATGTGCCCGTAGGTCGTGAGATAGACGGACGATTGATCCTTGATGAAGCCTTGGACGAGTGTCGCGAGATAACGTTGAATTACGACGACCAGTTTACCATCCAGTTGGCCAGTGATGCTGGTATCGTGAACAATGGCAAGCGTTTCGTCTATCGTCTGGAGGGCTTCAACGAAAACTGGGTAAGGACGTCGGAACTGAATCCGAACATCACCTATAACTCGCTGCGTGCGGGCAGTTACACCCTCCATGTGCGCATGTTGAACGATGACGGTACGATGGGCGAGGAAGAAGCGACGCTCGACATCACCATCCGTCCGTCACTGTGGCGTACGCGTTGGATGATACTGCTCTATATGCTGATTATCGCTGCTGCAGCCTTCGTCTGGCGCAAGTGGTTCCTGAAGCGTCACGAACGTCGTGTGCAGGTAGAGACTGCCGCGCGCGACCTGGAACAGCAGCAGTGGATGAACGATATGCGCATGAAGATGGCTAGCCAGCAAGAGAATCAGACTGCTGAACCCGAACGTGAGGCCATCACGCTGAATCCTGCTGCAGGTGACCTGATATTCTTCATCCGTCACCTCTGCGACAACTATAAGTCGCCCGATCCGGTAAAGAAGGCGAAGATCAGTTTCCTGTCGGCTGTGGACGAACTGACGGCGGACTTTGACGAAGCGAAACTGACGGAGGTGTTTGAAATCCTGTTCCGCAATTCCATCAAGTTTACAGCTCATCCGCCCGTGACCATCAGTGTTGGTGTGGCACGTTCCGGTAATGATAAAGCGGAGATTCAGGTGGCCGACAATGGTATCGGTATCAAGGATGAATATAAGGCAACGGCCTTCGACCCCATTGTCAATGATGGTGGTATCGGCCTCGATACCGTGAAGGACATCGTTGTGGCTCATGGTGGCAGTATCCGTCTGGAAGACAATCCTGGCGGTGGTACCATCTTCTTCATCACACTCCCCGTTCAACCGGAGATAGAGGTGGTAGAGGCTGAGGTAATTGAGTAAAACAACTAAAAAGAAATACTACGAAATGAAATTTATTAGAACAATCACGACGGGAGTGCTGGCATGTATGGCTGTAGCTGTGATGGCTGCTGACTACACGACCGAGGGTCAGTATGTGACCATTCCCGTAAAGAAGGTAAAGGCAGGCGGTGCACAGGTGGTGCGCCTGCAAGTAGTGAACGACAACATCATCCGCGTGCAGGCGACATCCGAGGCACAGTTGCCTGAGAAGCAGAGCCTGATCATCGTCCCACAGACGGCGAAACCGAAGTTCACGGTGACGGATGGCGACAGGGTCAGCGTGAAGGCTGCCAATGTCGAGGCTCGCGTGGATAAGGAGACGGGAGCTGTCACTTTCTACGATGCCAATGGCAAGCAGTTGCTGAAGGAGGCTGAGGACGGCAAGACTTTCAAGCCGTTCCGCGTGCCTGATCGCGAGATTGGTGTCGACGTGGCGAAGGTTCCCGAGGCCCAGCGTAACGGTCTGACGTGGCACCTGTTGTTCGACAGCCACAGCAATCCGCGCGAAGAGTCGTTCTACGGTTTGGGCCAGCACCAATC
Source organism: uncultured Prevotellaceae bacterium (assembly GCA_900318555.1). Classification (GTDB taxonomy): domain Bacteria; phylum Bacteroidota; class Bacteroidia; order Bacteroidales; family Bacteroidaceae; genus Prevotella. The sequence goes on from ONKX01000060.1 coordinate 6,360, forward strand.
GGAGGAGTTGAATATGAAGGGCCTGAACGAGGACCTGTTCCAGTATAACACCAAGGTCAGCGTGCCTTTCGTGCTGTCCACTAAGAACTATGGTCTGTTGTGGGATTCGTACAGCTACTGCCGTTTCGGTAATCCTGAGGACTACCAGCAGCTGGGCCGTGCTTTCAAGATCTACGACAAGCAGGGTAGGGAAGGACACCTGACGGGAACCTATACCGATAAGGACGGCAAGACGCTGGTGCGCCAGGAGGATTCCATCTATTTCGAGTTCGACTGTCCGGCAACGTCGGAAATTGCCAACCGTACGGAGCTTGGCGGTATCAAGAATCTGCCGAAGGACATTCGTCTCAATGGTGCCAACGTGGTTTACGAGGGCTTTATCGAGGCACCCGAAGACCGTCAGTACCACTTCATTCTCTATTATGCGGGATATATTAAGGTATATATAGGCGGTAAGGAGGTGGTGCCCGAGCGTTGGCGTACGGCCTGGAACCCCAATACGTATAAATTCCGCCAGCTGATGCGTAAGGGTCAGCGCCAGCAACTCCGTATAGAATGGCGTCCCGATGGCGACGTGAGCTATTGCGGTCTGCGTGCCGTCAAGGCGCATAAGGACCAGCGCAAGCTCTCCATCTGGAGTGAGATGGCAAAGGATATGGACTACTACTTCATTGCGGGCAAGAATGCCGACGAGGTCATCTCGGGCTATCGTACGCTGACGGGCAAGGCTCCCGTCTATCCGAAGTGGGTGCTGGGTTTCTGGCAGAGTCGCGAACGTTACAAGACAGCCGATGAGATAGTCGGCACGCTCAATGAGTTCCGCCAGCGCCAGATTCCGTGCGACAATATCGTGCAGGACTGGAACTACTGGGTGGAGGACCAGTGGGGCTCTCATCAGTTTGAGGCGTCGCGCTATCCTAATCCGCAGGCAATGCTTGATAGTGTTCATGCCAAGGGTGGCCGCTTTATGATCAGCGTATGGCCGAAATTCTATTGCAATACCGCCAACTACAAGGAACTTGACGCCAAGGGATGGATGTACCATCAGGCCGTTGTCGACGACATCCACGACTGGGTGGGTCCAGGCTATGTGGGTTCGTTCTATGATGCCTACGACGCCGGGGCGCGTAAGATGTTCTGGCGCCAGATGGACGAGAACCTATTCTCTAAATATAAATATGGTATAGATGCGTGGTGGATGGATGCCTCTGAGCCGAATGTCCGCGACTGCACGCCCATGTGGTATCGCAAGGCCCTTAGCGGTCCTACGGCACTGGGTACGACGACGGAATACTTTAACGCCTACAGCATTGTCAATGCCGACGCCATCTACAATGGTCAGCGTTCGGTACGTCCCAACCAGCGTGTGTTCCTGCTGACGCGTAGTGGCTTTGCCGGCGAGCAGCGTTACTCTACAGCGACATGGAGTGGCGATATCGGTACACGCTGGGAGGATATGCGTGCACAGATGACGGCAGGTTTGAACTATTGTATGTCAGGACTGCCCTTCTGGGGTATGGATCAGGGTGGTTTCTGTGTGGAGAACCGCTATGTCGCCGCCCAGCAGTTGTACGACCGCACGAAGGTGGAGAACGAAGACCTGAAGGAGTGGCGCGAGCTGCAGGCCCGTTGGAGTCAGTTCGGCACCTTTATCCCGCTGTTCCGCGTGCATGGTCAGTGGCCTACGCGTGAAATATGGAATATCGCACCGGAGAATCATCCCTGTTACCAGTCGTTCGTATATTACGACCGTCTGCGCTATCGCCTCATGCCCTATCTCTACTCGATGGCAGGCTGGGTTCATACGAAGGACTACACCATGATGCGTGGCCTCGTGATGGACTTCAACGGTGACCGCGAGGTGTTGAATATCAAGGACCAGTGGATGTTCGGTCCTGCACTGATGGCCTGCCCCGTGGGCTATTATAAGGCGCGTAACCGCAGCGTCTATTTCCCCCAGCAGACGGGTTGGTACGATCTGTATTCGGGTGAATTCATCGCTGGTGGTCAGCGGCTCATCGTTGAGGCTCCCTACGAGCGCATACCTGTTTATGTCCGCGAGGGTTCTATCATCCCCTTCGGTCCGGAGATGCAGTATTGCGACGAGCGTCCCGCTGAACTCATCAACCTCTACGTCTATGCAGGACAGAACGGTCAATTCCAACTCTACGAGGACGAAGGCACGAACTACAACTACGAGAAGGGCAAGTATGCCACTATTGACATAACCTATGACGATGCCTCCCGTACCGTTTCCTTCGGTGCCCGCAAGGGTCAGTTCCCAGGCATGTTGAAGAATCGCTGTTTCAATGTCGTCCTGATTACGAAGGATGCTCCGAAGGCCTTGAATTTCGACAATCCCGAGGGCACAATGGTACATTATAACGGCAAAGCAGTCAGTGTAAAACTATAAACTATGAACATCAGAATCACCATCCTGACCGTATTGCTGCTGGCTTCGGGTGTCACGACGCTAAGGGCTGCTGATGACTATAAGTCGTCGAAGGAGTATCTCACCCTCCGCGACTCTATGCATCATGCCTTCAACGATGGCGACAGTGCGCGCTTTTACCCCGCCGTACATGCCTTGCAGAACTATCTGCTGGCTCAGGGTGACCAGCATGCCTACTATACTCAGCGTTGCAACGAGGTTATCTTCGAGTTGAACCACATGAACATCTTCGAGGCCTACAGACTGGGCAAGCAACTCTCTCGCGAACTCACCGAGAAGAAACTCGACAAGGAGATGTACATGGCTGTCAACATGATGGGACATATCTATAACTACAGTGGTAACAAGGAGGCTGCCAAGCAGTGTTTCTGGGATGTCATCCACCGCATGGAGAAGGAAGGCTATAGAGAGAGTATGCCGCCTATTTACATGAATCTCGTCAACATCACCATGAACGAAGACCCTCAGGAGGCCATGAGGCTTATAGACAAAGCTCTCGAACTGGCAGGTGAGAGTTCTCCAGACCGTGTTTTCGACATAGAGACGCGTCGCACGCTGGCCTACCTTACGTTGGGCGATACGGCCAATTTCGTGAAGGGCTATAAGGCGTATAAAGAGGGTGTGGCCAAGGGCTTTAACTCCGTTCACGGACGACAGCTCGAAATTCAATGGCTCGCTTCCCACGGACAGGCTGACGAAGCCGTCAAACTTGCCACAGATGCTATCGATAATCCTTACGAGACTCAGGCCGAGGTTTACGCCCAGGCCGGTCGTTGGAAGGAAGCCTTCGACGCCCTGAAAAAGGGTACTGAACAAAGCGACTCCATCAACAGTTTCATCCTCAAGAGTTCGATGGAGGGTATCGAGAGTGAGTTGCAGATGTACGAAGTGCGTCGTCAGCAGAGTCGTGTCATGTTCTATAGCATGGTTATTGTTATCAGCCTGCTCTTGCTGCTCATTGCCGCCCTGATATATATCGTCCAGAGCCGCCGCCGTCACTGGCGTCAGATGGAGTCCGCCTACCAGCATGTCATCGAGGCCGAGAAGGTGAAGACGGATTTCATTCAGAATGTCAGTCATGAGGTGCGTACGCCCCTGAACATCATCAGCGGTTTTGCACAGGTGCTGGCCTCTTCCGGCAACGATATCACACCAGAAGAGCGTAACCACATCTCCGAGACGATGTTACACAACACGCGACTCATCACGACGATGGTCAACGAGGTGTTGGAGATATCGCGCGGCGATGCACTCGACAAGGAAATCGAACTGAAGCCTTTCCAGTGCAACGAACTGATACGCCGTGCGCTGAATTATTTCTGCACCAATTTCTTCCGTCCGCAGGAGGTGCTCCACTATGAAAGTGCCTTGTCCGACGACGTCGTGGTTCATTCCCACGAGGTGCTCTTGCAGCGCATCCTCAATCCGCTACTTGACAATGCCTACAAGAACATTCCCGCAGAGGGTGGGGCCATTGTCGTACGCACCGCAATGACCGACAGCCAGCTCGAAATCTACATCGAGGACAACGGTCCCGGCATTCCTGCCAGCGAAGCCGACCACGTCTTCGAGCGTTTCGTCAAGCTCGATTCGTTCAAGGAAGGATTGGGCCTCGGACTTACATTCGGTCGTACAATGGCTCGCCGCATGGGTGGCGACGTGGTGCTCGACACGACGTTTGCCGGACCGGGAGCCCGTTTCAAAGTCACATTACCATTAGGCGAAAGAAGTTAGAGAGGTTAAGAATGAATATTATCAAGACAGCCATCGACGGCCTATATATCATCGAACCGCGCGTCTTTGCCGATGCCAGAGGCTATTTCTTTGAATCGTTCTCACAACGTGACTTCGACGCGCAACTCGCACCGATTACCTTCGTACAAGACAACGAAAGCATGTCCTCCTATGGTGTCATGCGAGGACTTCATTTCCAACGTCCGCCGTTCACCCAAAGTAAACTCGTGCGCTGTGTACGTGGTGCCGTACTCGACGTTGCCGTTGACATCCGCAAGGGCAGTCCCACCTACGGACAGCATGTTGCCGTAGAACTCACTGAGGACAACCACCGCCAATTCTTTATCTCCAAGGGTTTTGCCCACGGCTTTGCCGTGCTCTCACCCACGGCCGTGTTCCAGTATAAGTGTGACGAGTTCTATCACCCTGAGGCCGATGCGGGCATCAGCATTCTCGACGATTCGCTGAGCATCGACTGGCGCATCCCTACCGACGAGGCCATCTTGTCGGAGAAGGATACGCGTCATGCTTTATTGCGCGATTTCGATAGCCCGTTCACCTATTGACTCAACTTTCGCAAGCTCAGTCTCGTTAGAGGTAAGAGGTAAGTGGTAAGAGGTGAGAGAAATCAGGGAGCACAGAGACTATTCTCTTACCTCTCACCTCTCACCACTCACCTCTACATTAATTAATCAAATAAATCTTTTCGATTCCTTTGTACGTTGCTTTCACCACTGAACGTCCGTTGGTGATGGCGCCTACCGTGCACTTTACTGCAGGGTCGCTGGCCGTTGCCTTGATGACGCTATTGTCCTTCAGCGGACCATACACCTGATAGTGACACAGGTCGGTATATCCGTTCAGGTTCGTGCTGCGAATAGGTGTCGTGGGCACTGACAGCTGCTTGCCGTCAACCGTAATGGTCACCTGCGGAACGACAGGAGCCTCACACTTCTGGCCGCCCTTGCTGAAGGCGATGCCGTGCAGGTCGAACAATCCCTGCGGACGCTGAGGACCCTGCGGACGACGACCCCACTGTGGCTGTTGCGGAGCCTGTACCTCAGGACCTTCTGCCACCAAGTAGATGGCGTGCTTGCCGCTCAGTCCCTCGACAGTAGCAACGGGGGCCTGATACATCAGTCCCATCTTTGGCGCATCGGCAGGGATGTCGAACGTCGCAATCTCCTGACCCTTCCAGGGGTTGTCGAGCATTACGTGAATCTTAAAGGCACCATGTCCGCCCGACGACAGGTTCAGATTTAGCATCGTGCCGTCGCCGGCCTTCGTACCCTCGAAAGCCTTCACACCCTTTGTGTCCTGAGCCAGACCACCGAAACCAAAGTACTTAAAACCTACGATACCGCCATTGGTGATGCCGGCCAGATCCATCGAGTTGTTCCACACGTCGAAGTTGTCCTGCATCCATTCGTTGCTGTTCGTACCACCCGTCATGAAGCAGGCAATACCGGCAGAATAGTACTGGTAGGGCGGCAGACCGAAAATCTGGAAGCCCTCCGACGTCACCTCCGCACCGGTATATTCGTTGCCGTCGGTGGCTTTTGCCGTCCATGCGTTATCCTTCGTGTAGGGGTCGTAGGCCGTAATCTTCACCACGCCGCCCTTCGCTACGGGCTTCTTGTCCCACGTAATCTTCACGGGAGCGACCATTGCCTGACGGGCAAAGCCGAAGCCGCGCGGCGGACGATGGTAGAACACATACCACTGACCGTTAATTTCCTGTATCGAGCCGTGGGTGTTGTGTCCGGCATTGGTGGTGATGAGTTTCGAACCGTCCTCGTTCAGCACCACACCGCGCGAATCCACCAGCACACCACCAGCGCGCCAAGGGCCGAGGGGGCTGTCGCCGAAGGCATAGCGCAGGGCCGAGTTAGTATTGCCCAGTCCGTATTCCTTGCCGCTATAGCCAGAGAACACCATCACGTATTTGTTGCCAACCTGACGAATCGAAGAAGCCTCGAAGAAGTTGAAGTCCAGCGGGTTCTGACCTTCGTACAGAGCCTTATACTCACTGCCCGGCTTGTCCAACAGTCTGCCGTCGGCACTGCTGGCAGGAATAAACGGGTCGATGAGTTCCGTACCCTCGCGCTTCGAGTACATCGTCTGCTGGTCGAGCTCGCAGGCCGTAGAGTGCTGGAAACCATAGAACACGTAGGCGCGGAAGCCTTTGTCGAAGTCCTTGTCCTTCTTGTTCGTGATGTTCTCGATGAATACCGACGGGTCGAAGTCGATGAGCGAGCCGGGCAGACACTGCGTGCCGTCCTCCGTCAGGTTCACGGGCACGAATGGGCCGTCGGGTCTGTCGCTCTTACATACCGTTGCCACGCGGCGCCATCCGCGCGAGTGGGGATACAGCCAATAGGTCTTCTTGCCTGTAGCCTTGTCCTTTACTTCTACCAGGTCTGGGGCAAACATTGTGTCCCACTGGCCGTTTACGAACCATGTGAAGATGGGCCCCTCGTCGCTCCACTGCGTCAGGTCCTCCACGGGTGCCGACCACATACGGATGTCGGGACCGCAATAGGCCGTGTACGTCAGGTCGTGCGAACCGATAATATACGCACGCAACTTACCGGGGTTGTCGGGGTCTTCAAACACGCGGGGCTCACCGTCGGGCAAGTGCTCCCACAAAGGCAAATAGGGGTTCTGGGCCGAGAGGCCATACGCTGCAAGGCAGCACGTCAGGAAAATGAATAATCGTTTCATAAGTTTATGAGGTTTATGTTACTGGTTGCAAAGATAGTGAAAAAAAACGAACCCACCAAACGATGAACCTGATTTTTTTGGCGTTTGCTGAAGAAATCGGGCTGTTCGCTGAAAGTATTACGACAGGCATTAAACCATTTGGGGCAGTCCGACGTCAAAGAAGCGTATTTTGACAGATACATTTTGATTCATAATTATTAATTTCTAAAAAGACAAAAAGGTATGAAAAAGATTGTTTTGACTTTGGTAGCCCTGATGGCACTGACAGTTGCCCAGGCACAGGATGAGAATGGTGAGCGTCGTGGTCCCCGTCGTATGGATCCGCAGCAGATGATGCAAAACATGGAGAAGGAGCTGAACCTCACAGCCGAACAGAAGACGAAGTTTGCCGACGTCATGAAGGAACAGCAGGCCGAGATGCAGCGTCACCAGGAGGAACTGAAGAAGACGGACGACAAGATGAAGAAGGTGCTGACGGACGAGCAGTATCAGAAGTGGCAGCAGATGAGTGGTCGTCGCTTCGGTATGGGTGGCATACGTGGTGGTATGCGCGGCCCGCGTCCTGGCGGTCCTCGCCCCGGTGGACAACCAGCTCCGCAGCAATAATAATATAATAAGGTATATTTTCAGGATAACAAAATATCGGGCTCACTGTTCAGTGGGCCCGATGTTATTTGTAATTCCAAAATTTAATCTTCTTTTTTGGTCGTTTTCCAAGAATTTTCACTATCTTTGCGAAAAATACAACTCACAATGAACGTCGTTTAAGAAAAAATGTCTATCTTTGCAAGCGTAAGATACAAATTATAATTGAAATGAGCAACAAAACACATAAAGACATGGCCTGTGAGCCAGCAGCTATGGCTTATGGGATGAGTGCCGATTTGCGTAATAGCGGATTGTTGAATGAAATTCAAAATCTAAGCCGAGAAGACAAATATTGTCTTGTCAGATATTTATATGATACTGACGAAATAGGTGTTAGTAATTTTGAGGATCTGAATGACAATCAGCAACCTTACACAATGGAGGAACTCAATGCTCGCATAGACGAGGCTGAAGAAGAAATTGAACGTGGCGAAGGGAAGTCTTTTGACGAAATGATGGCTGGCTTCAGGAAAGAACTATTATGGCTCAAATAAAATGGCAGAAGAGAGCTGAGAATGAACTCTTCAGATATCTTGTTAAAGGTTATATTGAGTTTGGCGAGACTACCGCAAACAATTTTGCAGCAACAGTAGCGTCTATCAATAAAGATTTGGAGCGGTTTCCAGAAATAGGCTATCCTGAGCCGCTACTAAAAAACAGGAAGAAAAAATATAGAGCTCGCCATATTATTGGTCGTTTCAAGATAATCTACTATTATAATGAAACAACGGATACGGTTCATATAGCAGATATTTGGGATATGATACGAGATCCTGCCAAATTGGCGAATAGAATAAAGTAACAAAGGAAGCGCACCATCTGCCCTTGGGAAGTGGGCTGGCAGTTTACTACCGGTAAACTCTCATTTTTGTATCATTAAACTCAAGTTTACCGACACTAAAATACAATATTCCGAACGAAATTTCAAATACTCTTGGAGTATTTTCGATTACTCCGAAAGTATTGACTCCAACACCTTCCCTGCTAACCGTCACTCTCCTACCGGTTGTCGGCTTGACACTTCCCTGCTGTCGACCGCACAGCAGGGAGCAGAACGCCGTTCAGGCCGTAAGGTGACAGGACACGGGCATATGCCCTGTTTTACATCCTTCTTGAAACTTTTTTGTTTTTTTTTTGCATCATAATTCAATAATAATGTGTACAAAAAAAACGCTGAACTGATTTGCTAACCCGATTACGGTGCTACTCTTTCATTTCAGCGGGAGGAATCATCTTCCTTTCGTGCTGCAAAGATATGAAGTTTTTCTGAGATTTCCAAAAAAATTCGTATATTTCTTCATTTTGTGCAAAATAATCACTAGCTGTCTCCCCCTAAACACAAAAGCAAGGTATAAAACTCGGTTGTGGGCGGGCGGTCGCAATAATGCGGCCTCCCGCCCGAATTAATACGGCCCCTCGCCCGAATGAATGCGGGCGGTAGCCCGAATCCGCTTACCTAGGCATTCGCTCCCTTTTACATAGGCACTTTCTCCCTGTTTGCACGGCACTCTTCCCCTTCAACATCCCTGCATTAAAATGCAATACTCCGAAAGTAATTTTGAATAGTCCAAGAGTATTTTCCATTACTCCGAAAGTATTGCCGCTAACGCCTTCCCTGCTAACCGTCACTCTCCTACCGGTTGTCGGCTTGACACTTCCCTGCTGTCGACCGCACAGCAGGGAGCAGAACGCCGTTCAGCCCGTAAGGTGACGAGTCAATGTCAAATTGCTCGTCAATAACCCTTGGTTATTTGTGAATAAGGTACGCTTATTTCTGAATAAGAGCCATTTATTTTCCGAGAAGTGGCACTTGTTCATTCATTAGAGATACTCGAAAAGATGGAAGATATGTGGAAGAGAAATTTTCTCTTCCATCTTCCGAATAGCTTGTAAATACAGGCGATACGAGCATTTTTGTGGAAGATGGAAGAGATTTCACATTTTTTTCTTTATCCTTGTTAATCGTCACTTTTCCCCTACTTTTTCGGTTCGAGAACGAAAATAAGTTTCAATTTATTTTGCATTTTGCTCACTTATTCGTATCTTTGTGCACGATATGCCCCATGTTGGGCGAGAATAACTAAAAGCAATATGGCAAAGATAACAGTCCAGAACACGGAGATAACGGTCTTGTCGCATGATGACAAAGACTACATTTCCTTAACAGATATGGCCAATGGAAAGCAAAGCGAAAGCCGTGCAGCCGACATCATTAAGAACTGGATACGCACAAGATATACCATCGAATTCCTTGGTACATGGGAAATGATACACAACCCTCATTTCAAAGTGGTCGAATTTGACCACTTTAGGATGCAAGCAGGACTTCCCAACTTTGTGATGAGCGTTAGCGAGTGGATTGAGAAAACCAATGCAATCGGCATCATCGTGAAAAAAGGACGCTATGGTGGAACTTACGCATTCAAGGATATTGCCTTTGAGTTTGGTACTGCTATCAGCGTGACATTCAAGCTGTATCTCATCGAGGAGTTCCAGCGTCTAAAGGCTGATGAACAGAAGTTGCTGGAATGGTCTGCAAAGCGCGAATTGTCAAAAATCAATTACCGCATACATACCGATGCTATCAAGAGCAACCTTATCCCAGCAGAAGTAACTCGCGAGCAAGCAGCGATGAAGTATGCTGAGGAAGCAGATGTCCTTAATGTCGCCATGTTTGGTATGACTGCCAAGCAATGGCGCGAAGCTAATCCTGCCCTGAAAGGCAACATCCGCGACTATGCCACCATCAACGAACTCATCTGCCTCTCGAACATGGAGAACGTTTTCGATAAGCGAGAGCAGAGCCAAATATGTTTGAGCTTTGCCGAGCGTAGAAAAGGTCGAACGGAGTTCAACATCAACACCGTCCTTATCAACGACGGTATGCCTCAGGGCGAACGCTTGGTAAAGCTCAACCAGATTGCAATCCAGCAGATGCAGGTATTGGAGGGGAACAGTGGGAGAAATCTTTTGAAATAGTAAACAATATCTTTCAATGAATTCATGGAACAATCAGATCATATTAAATATCATCAACAAAATGGATACTAAAAAGAATATAGAAATAGGCGAATGGTTTTGTCCCTATGAAGGTATTGCTATAGCAGAAAAAAAGCATGATTTTTATTATGAGGAATATGACCATATTCCTGAAGGGAAGAATGTTGGGGATTATAACTTTTCCATGTTGGAATATAAGCTGTTCTGCGATTATGAAGGCAAGCCAATAAGTCGCAACAGATTCAAGGCATTCAATAAAGACTATTGTACCCCTTTTAATAAAAAATGGGAAAAGGTTCTAAACAATAGCATCAAGAATCACCCAAAAGAATACGAGTCTTTTCAGAAATTTCTAAAAGAGACCAAGCATACGTATAGCGATAAAATGGTCTTTTATGAAGTACCTGAGGACAAGAAGTTT